>JANYKP010000158.1 GCA_025358195.1 Cyclobacteriaceae bacterium | reverse complement strand
TGGACACTTGCTCGGTAAATTGGTTCTCTCCTACTTTTACGATCGAACCAATATTATTAAAACGTACTTGCGACTCCACTTCAGGGAAGTTTTCTTTTAAGGCGGGGCCCATTGGAAAAGGAGTAACGGTGGCAAAGAATTGTTGATTTTCACCCCAATCTTCACGGGCGTACACACGATAAATGCGATTGGCTTTCGAGTGAAACGAGTCAAACGTCCATTCATCCCGCACAAACAAAACGATCAGCACGCAAACCCCGATGCCCAACCCAAGGCCCAGGATGTTGATGATCGAGTGCGCCTTGCTCCTGCCGAGAGAGCGGAGGGCTATTTTAAGATAGTTTCGGAACATAAAAATGAGTTTGCGTAGTGAGACTTTGAGCAACCTCCACTATTCCATCCATTTCTCAAAGCCTCACGACATCATCTGTGATTAAGATGCCGTGAATGGGGGAAAAGTTGTAGTGAAGAACGTATTTCTAATCACACAACCGTCTCCGTTGATTACCCACCTCTTTGGATCGGCATTTCAGAGTAATATCAAGCGACAAAGGGGGTAAACTGGAATTATATCTAACTCACTCATAACGTAATGACTTAACCGGATCGGTCATGGCCGCCTTCAGAGTATGCACGCTCACCGTCAACAAGGCAATTGCAACAACGGCTATACCCGGAATAGCAAAAATCCACCAGGAGAGTGTTATTCGATAAGCAAAATCCTGCAACCAACCACTCGTAATCCATATAGCCAACGGTATCGACACCACAATCGCGACCGCGATCAGCAAAATAAACTCCTTGCTTATCAATCTCAGAATACCAAACAATGAAGCCCCCAGTACTTTTCTGATTCCAATCTCTTTGGTGCGTTGCAAGGCAGTGAGTGATGACAATCCAAATAACCCCAAACAAGCAATGAATATGGCCAGCCCGGAAAAAATACCAAAGACATTTCCGAATTGTTGGTCGGCCTGGTACTGCCGGTTGTAATGGTCGTTAAGAAAAAAGTAGTTGAACGGATTGCCAGGAAATGTTTCTCTCCACACTACTTCAAAGTTTGATAGTGACTCCTTCACCTGGCGGGTGTTGAATTTGATTGAATAAAATCCATTGGGTGCCGGTGAGTAACGGAAAACGAGGGGATCAAAGGATTTTTTCAACGATTCCTGGTGGTAGTCTTTCAGCACCCCTACAATCTTGAATGTATCACCCCAGAAATTGATCTTGTCACCAATCGCATCTTCCAGCTTATTGAATCCCATCAGTCGGTAGGCCGATTCGTTCAGCATAACATTCTTTTGTTCCTGGGATACTTCATCCGAAAATCCCCGTCCGGCCAATACGTCTAAACCAAACCCTTTGATGAAGGAACCATCCATCATGATCACCCGGTACTGATTCGCCTCGTCCTCGCGCTGGCTGAGTCTTCGGATTCCTCCCGCATTCCAATCAGGCTGTCCGCCGGGCACCGATGTTGAAGCACTCACTGCAACAACTTCCGCTTGCTGAGAAATTTTTTGTTTGAATACGGTGAACTTCTCTTCATACGTGGAATCCCTGACATTCGGTGAATGCAACACTACCGTCTGATCGATATCGATGCCCAACGTTTGATTGCGCATAAAACTGATTTGCTGGTACACGGTAAACGTTCCTACCATCAGGGTAATGGAAGCAATAAATTGCGTTACAACCATACCTTTCCGTAACCAAATACCACGACTGGAATTTTTGAATTTACCTTTAAGTACTTCGACAGGGCGGAAATCCGATAATATGAAAGCAGGATATAGGCCAGACATCAACGCACCTCCGGTAATGAGCACCAACAAGGCGATCCAGAAGATACCTTGCATGAACAAACCATAACCAAGCTCCCTGCCCGTAAGATTGCTGAACCAAGGTGTGATCATAAGAGCCGCTACTACCGCGAGTGACACTGCCATGATATTGAGAAAAAGCGATTCCGTCAAAAACTGTTGGATGAGTTGGGAACGGACGCCGCCCATTACCTTGCGCACACCAACTTCCCTCGCACGCTCGATTGATTTGGCGGTGGACAGATTGATATAGTTGATCCAGGCGATGATCATAATAAGTACTGCGACAATCGATAAAAAATAAACTGACTGCCGGCTGCCGTTGGGTTTAAACTCGCCGATGAAATCCGAATCCAGGTGTATGTCCTTAACCGGTTGCAGGTGAAAGATCATATTTGTGTTGTCATTTTTTAATGATTCGCCTTCGTGTTTTTGCACGAAAGCAGGAAGTTTTGCTTCAAACGTTTTCGGGTCGGCCTGCTCACTCAACAACACATAGGTCAAAAATCCATCCCACTGCCACGACATGACAGGATCATTCACTATTTTTTGGAAACTTGAAAAGGAACCCATGGCATCTATTTTCATATGTGAGTTCACAGGCAAGTCTTCAAATATTCCGGTGATCTCATATTCTCTCTTGCCATTGGCAGTCAAAATCTTGCCCAATGGATTTTCATTACCAAAATATTTCTTCGCCATTGTCTGAGAAAGCACCATTTTAAAAGGTTCTTTCAACACCGAGGAGTCTACCCCTTCCACTAATTTTACGGAGAATATTCTGAAGAAATCCTCGGAGGTGAAATACACATGGTCTTCCTTGAAAAATGCATCGCCGGCCGAGAGTGTGGCACTTCCACCAGTCATTCGAACCATACGTTCTACCTCGGGAAAATTCGCCTTTAAGTCAGGACCAATGCCGGCGCAGCCGGAAGCCCACCTCGTGGTCAGTTCGCCCTTGTTGTACCGGTCCAACTGTACCCTGAAAATGCGATCCTTTTTGTCAAAAAAGGCGTCGTAGCTTAATTCATGCAGAACAAATTGAGCGATCAGCATACAGGCCAACATGCCGATGGCAAGGCCGGCTACATTGATAAAAGTGAAAGCCTTGTTTTTAGAAATGTAGCGCCAGAGTGAGGTTAGGTAGTTATTGAACATTACGATCGGGTTATTCCAGAAGAATACTTTGAGCCGGCTGAATGGTTACACCCAAATCCGGAAACTTCATTCAGGAGACTGACAAATCGTGCCAAAGGTTGCGTATAAGAATTTACCAGGTAATTGATCAAAATAATTTGTCAATTTGAAAATTATGACAATTGGAATCGAATGACTTCCATCTCCAAATTTTCAAATCAGTACATCTTCAAATTACTCATACCTCAACGACTTCACCGGATCGGCTATACCCGCTTTAATTGCCTGATAGCTTACAGATAACAAAGCAATCAAAACAGAAACGACAACAGTCAGCGCAAAAATTTCCCAACCAATTTCGGTACGAAAAGCAAAACTAACCAGCCACTGTTCGCCAAAGTAGTAAGAGAGCGGAGCTGCAATCAAAAACGCAACCATCACCGGTTTCATAAATTCTTTCGAAAGTAAGGACACAATACTGCTTACCGTTGCGCCTAGCACTTTACGTATCCCGATTTCCTTTGTGCGTTGAACGGTTGTAAACGAGGCTAATCCAAAAAGACCAAGGCAGGAAATCAATATGGCTATGCCAGTCGCCATATTTACAAGCTTTGCCATGCGTCGTTCCTTTTCATAGAATTTGGCTACTGTGTCATCGAGGAAATGGTAATCAAATTTTTGGTCTGGGTAGACCGTTTTCCATGCCTTCTCCATTTTTTGCAATGCATTCGAAATATTCTTCCCCGAATTTGAATTGGCGAGTTTGATTCCAAAGCAATAGAAGTTATTTTTCTGATTGGCAATGACGACTGGCTTCATCGGGTTGTGAAGTGATTGAAAATGAAAATCTTTTACTACTCCCACAATTGGAATTCCTTGTTTACCAAACATAAGGCTTTTACCAAGTGCATCTCCGGAGTTTTGAAAGCCGAGCAATTTGGCATACGTTTCGTTGATTATAAACTCCCGAATGGTGTCACTTTGCAAAAGATTTCGTCCGGCCAACAGTTTAAGATCATACACGGTCATAAAGGCTGAATCACCAAACTTGCGATAAACATTGTGATGTAACTCTTCCCTTCCATTGTTGTACGTAAATGTTGATGACATGTATCCCTGCTCTGCCGGTGGCTGTTCGCTTAAGCTCAGGGACTCAATTTCAGGCAATTGTTCCAATTTATTTTTTAAGACGTCTATTTTTCCTTGTGCTTCCCGCCAAGGGGAATAAAAGTAAACAACGGCCTCTCTGGTGAACCCTAAATCAGTGTTCATCATATAACTGATTTGAGAACCCACTACGAATGTTGACAAGATGAGAACCTGCGCAAATGAGAATTGAAAGACTATCAATCCCTTTCGCATTACCGAGGACCGGGAATGTCGAATGCCTACTTGATTTTTTAACGCCAACACGGGAAGAACGGCTGAAAGTGAAAATGCAGGGTAAAAGCCAGCAAGAAAACTGACCACCATCACGGACAAGACGAAAAACTCGAGCGTAAACAGATCGAAATGAAGCTGTACCCCACTTGGAATAAATTCCGTGAAGCCGATGATTGCCCATTGCGACAAAGGAATAGAAATCGCAGCCGCAAATACGGTTATGACGACGCTTCGTAATAAAAAATTAAAAATCAATTTTCCTCGTGAACTGCCCATTAGCTTTCGCAACCCTACCTCCTTGGACCTTCTCACTGCTTGGGCCGTCTCAAGGTTG
>JANYKP010000141.1 GCA_025358195.1 Cyclobacteriaceae bacterium | reverse complement strand
TTGAAAATGCAGCTTCCATACTTTTGATCGAAGTCAGAAAGAGGAAAGACATTGTAAACAAAGTAGAAGAAAGATCTCCTTAACTATCTAGGGTTTCTTTTTCTTGCAATGTGGGCACTTTCAATAGTCGCTCTAATATTTCATCCCGATAACCACTGGGCACTTGGCGATCCCGAGCCGCCGGAACTCAGAATTAGGTAAATAGGATAAGGGAATTTTGTACGGTGGTCACTTTCACCTGAACAAGTCCACCTCCCTTGAGGAAAAGCTAAATGAAACTTTAAAGAATCACTCCAAGATTACAGGCATAAAGGAAACTCATAACGTAAATCCATGGAGGTCAGAAATTGTTGATCATCATTAAATTGGCGATAGCATTTACTAATTGGCGACGTCGCTCGGTACCTCCTGCCGGTCGATCTTATACGGATAATCAAACAACCCGTGTTCCTTGATGGCCGTCTCCACTTTGTGCGGCACAAATTTTTCCCAGCCGATCTCCCCTTTGCGGATCATGGCCAGCACATTGTCTGAAATGATGTGGAGGTTGCTCACGTTGGCATCCTTGATGTCCTCCAGTTTATTGTTATCCATCAGGTAGCGGAAGAGGTTCTTCGTGTTGGCCGGCAACTGCTCTTCAAAATCTTTTAAGGTGAATAACTCATGGGAGTTCTTCTTCCAGGCAGGATAGATGTAGAGCTTTACATTGGTGCCGAATAAAGAAGCAAAACTCTCCAGCAGACCACCTCGCAAATTTGCGTAGGTCTTTTCTTCAAATACTTTCTGCAGCGCAAAGATGCCCATGATGATCCCGATCTTATTGCCTTTCGTGGTTTTTGAAAGATAGTCGACAAGCCGGTAGTATTCAAAATAGTTGGAGACCAGCACGGTCTGACCCAGCGAGCAAATGATATCCGCGCGATAAAGAAAATCCTTCTCATCAATTTTGCCATCTGCACCAAGGTCAGTAAGTGTCAACTCCGTCAACATCACAATTTTTGACCGGTCTACATCAGGCTCCGCTTTGAAATGCCTGCGCGAGGTAAGCAGCATGTCTACATTAACATGTGTTACGGGACGGAAGCGCCCACGAAGTACCAACACGTTTTTCTTATACAAAGCTTCTGACGGTTGCATGACGGTACCATCCGGTCCGAACATCGCAGCTTTCGTCAAGCCGTTCTTCACCAACTTCAGCGCCATGAGCCGGTTGTCCACATGCTTGAAATCAGGACCGCTCATCCGGAACATATCAACTTCCATCCTTCGGATCGTCAGGCCGTCCAACAGGGACATCATGATATCCTCCGGTTCGGAAAGAAACATGCAACCGAATAGCAAATTTACGCCTACAATACCAATGGCAAATTGTTGTTGAAGCGGGTCATTGTCATGCATCTTCACATGAACGACACAATCGTTGTACTCACCTTTCGAGTGTGTCTGGAAGCGCAGCCCAATCCAGCCATGTCCCTGATTGGTGCGCTCGTAATTCAATACTTCGATCGTATCGGAAAAGGCAAAGAATTTCACTTGTTCGGCGCGATGAGGTAAACGCTCGAGTAAAAGCGAGTACTCCTTTTCCAGCATTTTGATTAACCGGTCTTCGCACACGTACCGCTCTCCCTGTCCGTAGATCGCATCGGAAAACTTCATATCATAAGCGGAGATCGTCTTGGCAATCGTGCCCGATGCTCCCCCGACCTTGAAAAAATTGGCCGCAACCTCCTGTCCCGCACCGATCTCAGCAAATGATCCGTAAATGGATTTGCTAAGGTTTATTTGCAGGGCCTTTTCCTGGGTCGTGATTTTTTTGGGTTCCTCCATGGTAGCTTAAAAAATAGGATTGCTCAAATTTAACCTTCTTCTTATAATCCCTAATAGAGAGCCTAAAACTTAATTAAGGTCACCCCTCCTAACGGGTTTTTGATAATTTTAGTTTAAGGTCTATTTTGCGCGCCAAATCAAACCAGCATGTCCAATCGAGGTAACTTTTCAAGTAGATTAGGTTTCATTCTGGCTGCCGCCGGATCAGCGGTGGGGTTGGGAAATATCTGGCGGTTCCCCTACCTGGCGGGACAAAATGGTGGCGCCGCGTTCCTCTTGATTTATCTCATCTGTGTTTTTATGCTCTGCTTTCCGGTGATGATTGGCGAGATCGCCATTGGCCGTAAAGTTCAAAGTGATGCATATGGTTCTTACCAAAAACTTGGAGGCGGCAAGTGGGGTTACCTTGGTTTGTTCGGAATCCTTGCAGGGATCTTTATCCTCTCATTTTATAATGTGGTGGCCGGTTGGGCTTTCGGATATTTTCTGGAAATCTCCTTCGGAAACTTACTAGATGAAAAAGATTTCGGCGCATTTTTTGGTTCGTATATAAATAACGTGTGGACAATTTTATCATTTTCCCTGGGCTTTATGGTAATCACAGCCGTCATCGTATCGCAGGGAATACAAAAGGGTATTGAAGCGGCCAACAAGATCATGATGCCGGCTTTGTACCTGATTCTGATCGGGTTGATCATTTACAGTTTAACATTGCCCAATGCCATGGAGGGGGTAAAGTTCTATTTGGTCCCAAACCTGAGTAACATCACGTTGCAAACTCTGTTTGATGGATTACGACAGGCATTCTTCTCGCTCTCATTGGGTATGGGTTGCTTGATCACGTATGGCTCATACGTCGGAAAGAATCAAAACATAGTTTCTTCTGCAGCTATTATCACGATGGCTGATACATCAGTAGCTTTCCTCGCGGGGTTAATGGTTTTCCCCATGGTCGCGGCTATCAATGCGTATGATGTCCAGGGTCCCAGTCTGGTATTTGTAGTACTCGCACAAGTATTTCATAACATGGGTCCTATGGCAGGAAGGATTGTCGGGGGTTCATTTTTCCTATTGCTTTGTTTTGCAGCATTAACCTCGACCATTTCGTTGTTGGAAGTACCGGCCGCGTATTTAGTGGATCAAAAGAAATTACCGCGCAAACCTGTTGTATGGGGATTGGCGCTCTTAATTTTCGTACTTGGATTACCATGTTTAGTGAGCCAGGGTAAAGTTGAATTCTTATCTCACCTCTTCTTCTACAAAGATCGGGACTTCCTGACTTTTGTTTCGGATATGTGTGACATCAGCTTAACGGTGGGTGGTTGCCTGATGTGCATCTTCATCCGTTACCGGTGGAAGATCAACAATATGAATGAAGAGCTTGCGATCGGAAATCCTACCTACCTGGGATCAATGCTCCAAAAGTATATCAACATTACAATTCTGTGGGTGTGCCCGATTTTGTTAGGAATACTCTCCATCGGTGTGATCATCGATAAGTTTTTTGGATTGGAGTGGATCTTCGGATAAATCTTTTGCCACGGATGACACGGATTGGCACAGATTCATTTGCATAAAATCTCCACAAACAAAATATGACAAAGAGGTTAAAAATACGATTATCAGTTGTCGCTATTATTTTAGGGTGGATATTGGGTGGATTTGCCTTTCGACTTCCTTTGGACATCCAATCAGCTCAATTGTTTTAGTTCTTGGCATCGCACTCTTTGTCGGATCACCTCTTTCAAATTCAAAGAATTGAATTAGACTACACGAAAATAGGTTACTATTTTTCTTCTACATGTATTCTATCTGTGTAAATCGGTGCAATCTGTGGCTATTCAATCTACCCACTCAGCTACAAATAGATTTGTATCCCTGGCGCCTCCGTTATTTCTGTTAGAAGAAAAAATGATCTTCTTCCCATCAGG
>JANYKP010000139.1 GCA_025358195.1 Cyclobacteriaceae bacterium | reverse complement strand
GGAAGATTTCTCTCAACGAAACAGATCAAAACGTCGCGGCTTTTGAGGGGATTATTATTTTAAGTAAGCCGAATACATCCACACCGATTTCTCCTGCTCACGGATGTAGTCGCTCATTAACGCGTTGGTACCTTCATCATTTGCTTCAGCAGAAAGTTCCAGGACAATCCGTTCCACTTCCAACAACAATTGAAAACCCTTCAACACGTGTTGAACGGCTTTCTTTCCGTCGGAAATGTTTTTGGCTTCTTTAATGGAAGAACTCTTCGTGTAGTCAATAAATGAATGGAGGGGTGTAAACCCAAGCGTCAGAATGCGTTCGGCAATCTCATCAATTTTGATAAGTGCATCCGTATACAGTTCTTCAAACTTTACGTGAAGTTCAAAAAACTTATCACCTGCAATGTTCCAATGAAACCCTCTGGCATTGATGTAAAAGACCTGGTAGTTGGCAAGCAGCAGGTTCAGTTTCTCCGCCAATTCTTTTGATTTTTTGTTGTCGAGCCCGATGTTATTTTTCGTGGACATATTGTATTGATTTAGGTAATGGGTAAAAGGAATAAACGATGGATCAAATTTTTCTCGCCAAATAAATTTGTAATCCCACCCTGAAATTAACGGATGAAAGAGTGCTGCCGTTGCCGTTGATGCTCTGATAATAGAGAATTCCTTCAAGCCCAACATTTTTAGCGATGAAATACGTAATGCCGATTCCAGCCCTGAATAAATTTGAAGTTGTTTTAGTGGTATTGGAGGTTGTCATGTAATTGTATTTCGAACTTTGCCAACCATAAGAGTAATCAATTTGTGGAAACACGGCCCACTGGGGCACGATGGGAAAATAATATCTGACCGTGGGACCAATGGAATAGTTTGAAGTTCTAAAATCTGATGGTATTGATGAGTCTGTAGTGTTGCCGAAGGAGAGCGGCGTTATTAGTCCGGCAGCAAGGCGATCCAGAAAAAAATAGGAGATAGCAGGGCTAAGGCTGATACTGGAAGAATTTGAACCGTTCGCCTTTGAAGTGCTAAAACTTAAGGAGCCACCGATTAAAAAGTTGCCTTTCTCCGTTTGAGAAAAGGCTGGCAGCGTCAAGACAAACCCGACGACTAGTACCAACGAAAACCTGATCTTGTTCATAAGTGTGTATTTAAATTTGAAAAAATATTGGATGCTTTCCATCTTTATTTTGATCAAAATATGGTGTGAAATATAATATTTACAATTTGGTTTAGACACAGATTTTCTTGTCAGTTGATTTTTTCTT
The DNA here is from genome assembly GCA_025358195.1 of Cyclobacteriaceae bacterium. Classification (GTDB taxonomy): domain Bacteria; phylum Bacteroidota; class Bacteroidia; order Cytophagales; family Cyclobacteriaceae; genus ELB16-189. The sequence continues at coordinate 2,603 of JANYKP010000139.1, read as the reverse complement.
TCACCCAATTCTTTGCATTTACGAATGCCTCGATCCATGGTCCCACCTCATCCTTTTGTTTCGACCTTGTATAATACGGCCAATTCCATGGAAAGAGCGACCGCTCAATATGCGGCATAATAGCGAGGTGCCGTCCATCTTTGGAAGATAACGCAGCTACTGCAAAATCTGAATCGTTCGGGTTGCCTGGATATTCAGCATAGGTATAGGTGGCTGCAATGTTGTAGCCTGATAGGCCGTCAGGAAGCTTGAACATACCTTCACCGTGTGCAAGCCAAACGCCAAGCCGCGCACCTTCATAACTGCCAAGCATCACCGAATTATTTTTTGGGATCGTTAAGTTGATAAATGTGGACTCAAATTTCCCGGAACCGTTGTGATGCATTTTTGGGTGACTGCTCATCTCCATTTCGCGGTAGACCAGGCCCAACTCCATCATCAACTGGCAACCATTGCACACGCCGAGACTTAACGTGTCAGGTCGATTATAGAAATTATCCAAAGCAGCTTTTGCTTTTGGATTATATAGAAATGCACCCGCCCATCCTTTTGCCGAGCCGAGTACATCCGAGTTGGAAAACCCTCCAACAAATACGATCATATTTACTTCCGACAAATCTTCGCGCCCCATGACAAGATCGGTCATGTGAACGTCTTTGACATCAAAGCCTGCCAGGTAAAGCGTATACGCCATCTCCCGGTCGCCGTTCACTCCCTTCTCCCGAATGATGGCGGCCTTCAGTCCTGTCGGTGTTCTGCGTTTCGGATCAATTTTGTACGTGGAAAATTTGCCATCAAACTTAGCCTGAAAAGTGTACGTCAAAACTTGTTTGAATATAGTTTCTTTCCGTTTTTCGGCGTGGCCATTGGGACGCTGAAGACGATCGAGGAGATAGGACGTGCGAAACCAAGTCTCCCGCAGTGAGTCAATGGGAAATGCGATTGGTAACTGGATCAGTCGGTCGTTTGTAACCTCACCAATCTCGATATACCGAACGTTGGCTTTTTTAAGATATGAAGAAATGGAGGCAACATCCTTCACTTGAATTACTACGGCCGGGTTCTCACTAAAGAGAATTTTTAATAGATCATTTCCAAGATCTGTTAGGTTAAGTTTCATTCCGAGGGTTGGAATGGGGAAACACATTTCTAATACCGTCGTGATGAGACCTCCGGAGGAAATGTCGTGCCCGGCCAGGACTAAACCATCCTTAATTAGCGCCTGAACAGTTCCAAAGGCCTTACTAAAATACGCATCGTCCTGAATAGTGGGCACCTCGTTCCCTAGTTGATTTACCACCTGGGCAAAACTGCTTCCGCCAAGTTTGAATTGATCGTTTGAGAAATCAATGTAAATGAGTTTTGAACCGACAGCTGGCTTGAGATCAGTCGAGATGGTCTTGCGAATGTCCTCCACTTCAGCTACCGCCGAAATGATGACCGTGCCCGGTGAGTAAACAACGTCTCCATCCGGATACTTCTGTGTCATCGACAACGAATCTTTGCCAGTCGGAATGTTAATGCCAAGCGAACACGCAAAATTGCTTACAGCCTCCACGGCTTGATAAAGTCTTGCATTCTCGCCTGCATTTCTAGCGGGCCACATCCAGTTGGCGCTGAGAGAAACGCCTTTCAAACCGTGTGTGAGGGGTGCCCAAATCAAATTTAGTAGTGATTCAGCGATCGCAAGTTTACTACCCGCTACGGGATCAACCATCGCTGCACCTGGGGCATGGCCGATGCCGGTAGCAACACCTTTGTTGCTGTTAAAGTCGAGCGCCATTACCGAAACATTGTTCAGCGGAAGTTGAATCGGCCCACAGGTTTGCTGGGTTGCAACCTTGCCCGTGACAGAGCGATCAACTTTATTGGTGAGCCAATCCTTGCAGGCAACGGCTTCCAGTTGCAGCACAGCGCGTAGATAATCCTGTAGCCGGCTTACGTCATATTGCACTTCTTCAAATGTTGCTGGAATGGTGTTATCATGAAGCATCGTTTTCGGAGAAGAACCAAAAAGTTGGTCAACGTTCAATTCAATCGCTTTAATACCATTATTAAGAGTTAGGAACGTTAATTTTTTGTCGCCCGTGGCTTCACCCACCACATACATCGGGGCGCGTTCACGATCGGCAACGCGCTGAAGTGTCGCTATATCTTTTGCGTGAATGGCGAGCCCCATGCGTTCCTGTGATTCATTGCTGATGATTTCTTTTGCGGACAAAGTCGGGTCGCCTATGGGTAACTTATTGATTTCAATTTGACCGCCGGTTTCTTCTAATAATTCACTTAAGCAATTGAGATGCCCGCCTGCTCCATGATCATGAATGGATACAATGGGATTGTCAGGTGCTTCAACCATGGCGCGAATGGCATTCATCACGCGCTTTTGCATTTCCGGATTGGAGCGCTGAATGGCGTTTAGTTCAATAGCGTTCCCAAACTCGCCGGTTGCTACGGAGGACACGGCACCGCCACCCATTCCGATGCGGTAGTTGTCGCCACCCAGTATCACGATTTTGTCTCCGGTCTGCAAATGTTCCTTCTTGCTGTCCTTTTTTTTGCCGTAGCCGACGCCACCTGCCAGCATGATCACTTTATCAAAC
>JANYKP010000111.1 GCA_025358195.1 Cyclobacteriaceae bacterium | reverse complement strand
CTTCTTTGTTCCACTCCACCACTTCAAGTGGATCATTACATTCTACCAAAAGTTCCTCCATACTTTTTTTCAAAACCGGATGAATGGAGGCAGGAGCGACCTCAGCCAGAGGAACCAGCGTAAACTTCCTTTGCTCAATGGCCGGATGCGGGATGACGAGACCAGGCTCTTCAACGACTTGATCGCCATAAAAAAGTATATCAAGGTCAATCGTCCGGGCGGTCCATTTTTCCGTTCGCGTCCGACCCAGTGAATCCTCAATGGCGAGAAGTGTTTGCAGCAATAGCCTGGGCGCTAAGGATGTTTCGATACCCACCACCTGGTTTAGAAACGAGGCCTGATCTTCCTTTCCCCATGCTGCAGTTTCATAAATGGACGAGGCGGCAAACAGCTTTCCAACCAATAGCGAAATACGAAAGCGCGCGTTTTCCAAATACGCAGCACGTTCACCCTCGTTTGAACCCAAAAGCACAAATGCCCGTACCATGCTTGTAATGATTTAATTTTTCTATCTGTAAAATTGATATTTTTGAAGTCTAAATCATCATTATGAGTTTCTTAAAGTCATTTTTCGCATCCTGTCTCGGTACGATTGTAGGCCTCGCATCGCTGGTAGCAGTGGGGTTTATCCTGGTTGCCGTCCTTTCAAACGAAGGAACTGTACCCATTGCCGATGACTCTGTCCTTCATCTTAAACTGGAGGCACCCATCAGCGAATTGGAAGTGGAAGATCCGTTTGCCGACATTTTTCCGGGAGCCGGTCAACAAAGCTATGGCATCATTCAGATCAAGGAAGCGATTCGTTACGCGAAGACGGACCCAAAAATAAAAGGCATTTATCTAAATACCAGCTTTCTGCTGACGGGTGTCGCCAGCCTGCAAGAACTGCGGGAGGCCATTCTCGATTTCAAGGAATCCGGCAAATGGGTGATTTCCTATGCTGACTTCTACTCAGAGGGAGCGTACTATCTTGCCTCGGTTGCTGACAAAGTGTATTTGTACAAAGAAGGAGAAGTGGAATTCAATGGTCTGGCAATAGAGGTATCATTCTTCAAAAAACTGTTCGATAAACTAGAGATCAAGCCCCAGATCTTTCGCGTCGGCGACTTCAAAAGCGCAGTAGAGCCTTTTATGCGTGAAGACCTGAGCGAAGAAAACAAACTGCAATTAAATTCGATATTGGGTTCCATCTATGGCGAGATGCTTCACAATATTTCCGACAGCCGCAAGATTCCATATGAGAAGCTAAAAGAGATTTCCGACAAAATGTTAGTGAGAAGCGCAGCACTGGCGGTATCCAATGGACTTGTAGATTCTTTGTATTACGACGACCAGATTCAGGATTTGCTCCGGAGCAAATTAGGGTTGGAGAAAAAGAAGTCCATGCCGCTGGTGACCTACAAGAAGTATAAAAAATCATTCTCGCTTCCGGCTTCATCAAAAAATGAAATAGCGGTGATTGTAGCGGATGGAAATATTTTACCCGGCAAAGCGCAGCAAGGCGTGGTGGGGGCCAGGACGATTGTCGAGGAGTTCAGGAAAGCGCGCAATAACGATAAAGTGAAGGCCATCGTGCTGAGGATCAATTCTCCAGGCGGTGTCTTTCAGGCCGGCGACATGATGTGGCGCGAGATTACATTGGCAACCAAACAAAAGCCAGTCATCGCTTCGATGGGGGACTATGCTGCTTCCGGTGGCTACTATCTGGCGATGGGTTGCGACACGATCGTAACAAGGCCAACCACCATTACGGGTTCGATTGGGGTATTCAGTGTGCTCTTTGACCTGAGCAAATTCCTGGGCGACAAAATTGGAATTACTTCCGAAGAAGTGAAGACCGGCGAAATCGGTGAGCTGGTGACGGTGACGCGACCTTTGACAGAAGTTGAAAAGGACATTTGGCAGAAACAGACCGATGCAGTGTACGAGACATTCACCAGCAAAGCGGCAGAAGGCCGGTCCATGAGTCAGGCTGATCTGAAGAAAATTGCCTCCGGTCGGGTATGGACCGGCTCACAGGCCAAAGACAACGGACTGGCCGATGTGTTGGGCGGACTGGATGATGCCGTCAGGATTGCAGCACAGAAAGCAGGCGTCAGTGGAGATTACAAATTGCGTTATTACCCACGTCCAAAACCATTCCTCGAAAGGCTGATGGGTGATTGGGAAGACAACACCAAGGTAAAGGCCCTGCAAACAGAATTGGGTGAATATTATCCGTGGTATCAGCAATGGGATAAAGTAAAAACGTATCAGGGGGTTCAGGCGAGGATGGGAGTGGAGTTTAGGGTGAAGTAAATTTGAATTATGTGAATTTGAAAATTTGAAAATGAGATAATTTGAAAATGACCTGGGACCCATCTCTCCTCAACTCCTGACTTCTCAACTTCTCCCTCCTCATTTCCCAATCAACACAAAGGCTCCCCAATAAAAGGGCTCTGGATATTCTTGCCTCAACTTTTTCTGAGCGTCGGTGAATGCAGACCGTATGTTCTTATGACTGGAGAGATTGCTGTAAAACAATGTCATCAGTTTCTCGGTAGCCAGGTCATCCACTTTCCACAGCGACATGATGATATTGCGGGCACCTGCAATCAGGAAGGCGCGTTGCAATCCATAGACTCCTTCGCCCGTCCGGACCTCCCCCGTGCCGGTTTCACATGCTGAAAGAACTACAAGCCGTGTGCTGTCGAGCGCCAGACTGCTGGCTTCATACGCGGTGAGCACACCATCTTCTCCCTGAATGTCCTCTTCATTTTTAACACCCGAAAAAATTAATCCCGATCGAAGCATGGGATTGATACCTGCGCCTTCAATAAAGAATCCATGTGTGGCAATATGCAGCAGCTCCGGATTGGACGTTGACTTTAACCTGCTTTCCAATGCATCATCACCCAGGTACGATTGCGTCTTCCATCCGGATGCCATGAGTATTTTGCTTCCATTGGTAATTTCTATTCTTGTACCCGGCAAATCTTTAAAGTCCACTTCTTTCATTTCCTCCATCTGAATGTTCCTAACATCCCTTCTTTCGTCTGCCAACTGCGACTGCACCGTCAGTTGGAAATTGGGCTGACCGAAAAATATGGCCGTCCCTTTGCCTATGAAATTTTCAC
>JANYKP010000100.1 GCA_025358195.1 Cyclobacteriaceae bacterium | reverse complement strand
GAGGTGAAAATCCTTTCCTGTCATGTCATTTGAAAGCTGATGCAAGGGTGTAAGGTCATCGATCATCCAGAAACTGCGGCCGTGCGTGGCAGCAATCAAATTATCATTCTTGACAGCGAGATCATGAATAGGAACGAGTGGAAGATTAAGCTGGAACTTCGACCAGCTTGAACCATCATCAAATGAGATCCATATTCCTTTTTCTGTCCCGGCGTACAACAGTCCCTGTCGCTTCGGATCCGCACGCACCACACGGACAAATTCTTCTTTTGGAATACCATTCGTAATCAGAGTCCAGGATTTTCCATAATCAGAAGTCTTGTAGATGTAGGGTGTGTTATCGCCAAATTTGTAAGAGGTGGCCGCAACGTAGGCTCCTCCCTTCACAAAGGGATTTACATCAATTGCATTCATCATGTTGTATTTGGGTGATGTGGGCGGAGTGACATTCTTCCAGTTTTTTCCTCCGTCCGTTGTCACGTGTACTAACCCATCATCGGAACCAACCCATATTTCATCCTTGGTGTAAGGAGACTCCATGATTACGAAAAGATTTGCGTAGTACTCGGCCCCCGTATTATCCTGGGTAATCGGCCCTCCGGAAGATTTGATTGTCTCCGGTTCGTTGCGAGTAAGATCCGGGCTCAGCTCTTCCCAACTTTCACCGCCGTTGTAAGTAGCATGGAGGTGGTTGGAGCCAGCATACAATTTTTTTGGATTATGCGGGCTAAAGCTGATCGGATAGTTCCAGTTAAAACGGTATTTCATCACCTCAACACCAGAGCCGGCAGGGAGATCGGGCCACACGTTTGTACTTCTTTCTTGCCCAGTAGACAGGTTCTGCATACTCATGTAGCCTTTAAAATCACTGCCATATATAACATCCGGATTCAAAGGGTCAGGTGCGAGATGCGCGCTCTCGCCAATGGACAATGCGTCCCAATCTCCTTCCGTTATCGAATTGCCAGCAGTACGATGGGGAATACGAACACTGCTATTATCCTGCTGCGCTCCATAAATACGATATGGAAACTGATTGTCGGTAGTGACGCGATAGAACTGGGCCGTCGGCTGGTTGTGATAGGTTGTCCAATTTTCGCCTCCGTCATTGGAAACCTGGGCACCACCATCGTCGGCAATGATCATCCGCAAATTGTTGGCGGGGTCGATCCACAGATCGTGATGATCACCGTGCGGGGCATTTTTTAGTTCAAAGGTTTTGCCCCCATCTTTTGACACGCCATAGCTCACATTCATTACCCATACTTTGTCTTCGTTTTGAGTGTCGGCATAAATGCGACAGTAATACCAGGCGCGTTGGAGCAACGAACGGTCCTGGTTCATACGTTCCCAAGTTTTGCCGGCATCCTCAGAGCGGAACACGCCGCCTTCAAGATTTTCAATGATAGCCCACACGCGGTTAGAGTTTTTGGGTGAAACGGTTACTCCGATAATTCCATTCATGCCTTTCGGCATACCCGGCTTATCCGAAAGATTTTCCCACGTATCACCACCGTCGGTGCTTTTCCAAAGTTTTGAATCGGGACCACCGCTATCCATGCGATATCCGTTTCGTTTCATATTCCAGGTAGCGGCGTAAAGGATGCGGGGATTGTTGGGGTCAAATGTTAAATCACCGGCACCTGCTGTTTCGTTGATGTAGAGAATTTTCTTAAAAGACTGGCCGCCATCGGTGCTACGGAATACACCCCGCATTTCATTGGGCTTCCACAGATTACCGATGACTGTGACATACACGATATCCGGATTTTTCGGATGAATCCGGATGCGCGAAATATGTCGTGTGTCCGTCAGGCCAATGTGTTTCCACGACTGCCCGGCATCGGTTGACTTCCATACGCCCCAACCCGAGGACACATTGCTGCGAAGGGTTTGTTCTCCTTCACCGACATAGATCACATTCGGATCACTTTCCGCTACGGCGATGGCGCCAATCGTTCCCCCGAAATAGTTATCGGTAATATTCCCCCAGGTTTGTCCGGCATCATTTGATTTCCAAACGCCACCCCCTACACCGCCGAAGTAATAGACATTCGGGTTTCCGGGTACGCCAGCAACTGTACAAGAGCGGCCTCCGCGAAACGGACCAACTTCCCTCCAGCGAACACCGCTGTAGAGAGACTGATCGAAGGATAATGTTTTGGCTTGTGCGGTTGATTGGGTTTTCTTTTGCGCTGTGACTGTAATACAAGACAGAATTACTGCGAGGTTCAGTACCAGTTTTTTCATCGTTATGGGCGGAATTTGAGAAAGCAGAATTACGAAAAAAAATTCCTTTGGGGAAAGGTTTTTATTCTGACGGTTCCTGGAGGGAAAACGTCCTCAGCGGTTATTTAACTTTCTCTTTAAAATTTTTTACGGTCAGGATTTCTGTCCTACCATAAATCTTTAATTCCAATAAGTCCTTGTCCCCGGTTATTAAGAAGTCCGCTTTACTCTCTTTGGCGAGAGCTAACAAAAAGTCGTCTTTCGGGTCACGACAAATTTGCTCGATTTTTCTTATCCTTACTTTTTCAGAAACTATATTGAGCAAAACTATTAGCTCGGCTACTTTGTCTTGGTCAAAGTATTTTTTAAGTTTTTCGCGTGATGTTACAATTTCTAACTCGTCTATTAGTTGATCAGTTACAATAAGTCTAATTTTTTCATTGATGATTAGGGCTTTAAGATTTTGAAGTTCTTTGCCAATCAAAAAGCTTATCCAAAGATTGGTGTCGATTATTACCTTACTTGGCTTTTGACCTGGCATACAATTCAGACCTTACGATTTCTACTTCGTTGTTAATAGTTTCCTGATCAAGGTCGTCAGTCTTGAATGCCTTTAACAATGAAGTCAATTTTGCGTCAATTATTCCCCTTTCTAACTCCTTTGAAAGTCGAATCTTTTCCTTTTTGGGTAGTTGTTTCACCAAGTCCAAAATCTGGTCAAAACCCAAGTCGATGTTGTATGTCCCTGTTTTCATAATCCCAAATTTAATGATTTTGGTTATGACTTATTCTTTTATTCTGCACAATCGTTTACGTGCAACACAGGTTCACGCTGGGCCGTGCAGGTCAAATGGCCACATGAAGTATTATTCGTTACCGTCTGTGCCCTTCCAGAATGTTCTTGTTCACGGTGATCGCGCGCTGGCATGCAAATGAAGTACAAGGTTGTCACACAACAGCAACTGTTGTTGTGGCCCTTTTTAATCCTTAAATGTTTTGATACGTCCTTCAAAAACGGTTTTAAATTTCAACAGCTTCTCAATTGCCCAATCTCTTATCTCAGTTAATGTCTTTGAATCTTCATCAATATTCCCTTGTCGGTAAATGGCAATTCTATTGGCTCTTTTGTCCGGTAATTCTTCCCATTCCAATTTGTCCCCGAACTCTTTGTGAATTTGTTCTTCGTCAGTTTTTAATTTTCTAAATATCTCTTTGTTTCGTTCACCTTTTCCTGTGTCAATGTATATCTCTGCACGAACCCGTTCTCCTCTTGCAAAAGATGTACTATAAACGAAACCTCTTACTCCGGTTGAAAAAGAATACCAATTCTGCGGTTGTCCTACTCTTGCATTGGTGAACTTATGTTTTACTCTTAATTCATCAATTAGATTTTGAAAGTAAGCCATATAAGAATTCTTTTATGTCAACCTTTTTAATCTCACCGAACTCTGTCATAATAAGTCTAAATCTAAATTAACCGCGCGAACAAATCACTAAAGAAAATTTACTCCATTGAAGCGTTGCTATCCACCTAATATCCTAATTAATTACTAATAACCACATCCTTCGTCTCAATCATCAACGCTGGCAGATTCTTATCCTTGAACATCTTATTGTAATTGGCAACATCTTTCTGCACGATTTCATTGATCTGCTGCTTGTACTTCTGCCAATCGGCCTGAACATCAAGATAACGGTCGCGGACGCCTTCTGTCACGCGTGGATCATGCACGTCGACGGTTGTGCGCAGTTGAAAGAATTCCGAGTTGAGTTTGTTCGGGAAGTTGATCACATCCTGAAAATTCTTTGAACGGGGTTCAATCAAATTCGATTCCCATTTATCAATTTTCTTAATGAGCTCCTTGCCGTAGTCAACGATGTCTTTTACCTCCTTGTTATTTTTCATGACATCATTATAGGTCTCGATTTGCTTCTTCACCTTGCGCATGTTGTTGACCGACTTATTCAAATCTTCAAGGTTGTTCTCGACCTGGTGAAGCACTTCCTGCTGGGCAGTCCAGTCGGCCGCCGTAACTTTCAAATTGGGATCGGCCAGGATTTCAAATTCCGTTTCAGAGGATTCTCCCTTGAACGTCACGCGGGCCTTGTACTTGCCGGGTGCAATCCGATGGCCGCGATAGTCTCCATACACAAATACCCCTGACACATCCGTCAGATTTTCACCGCGGAAATCCCAGGCAAAACGGTTGAGGCCGACTTCGGATGGAAGAACGGCAGGCAAGGGCGGACCCCCGGGGTAAGTCTTCAGAGTCTCATCTTTTTTGCCTGAATATTTTCGAATGGATTTACCCGTAAGGTCCATGATCTCCAGCGAAATCTTGTTCGTATCTGCTTTCTCTCTCAAGTAATAATCCAACACAACTCCTTCCGGCGGGTTTTGTCCAATGCCCGGCAGCTCAATACCAGTTGCGGCAAGAAAGGCAGGCGGGCCGCTGAGACGATAAGTGGGTTTGGGTTGATATAGTTTTACTGCCTGGTTCCCAAATTCTCCTTTCGACTGTTGGATGGCTCCCAGGTCATCCAGAATCCAAAAGGCACGGCCCGCGGTTGAGGCAACCAGGTCATTGTTCTTTATGATTAAATCCGTGACCGGCACCACCGGCAAATTGAGTTGTAATTTATTCCAGGTTGAACCTGCGTTGAATGAAACATAAAATCCGCGCTCACTGCCTGCGTACAAGAGGTCTTTTATTTTTTTGTCTTCACGAATGACTTTAATGAAGTCGTCTGTATCGATCCCGGTTCCAGTTTTTGTCCACGTCTTGCCATAGTCATTTGATTTGTAAGCCATGCTTGTGAAGTCATTGAACTTGTACCGTGAAGCTGAAATATACACGGTGGCTTTGTCGTGAGGAGAAACTTCTATGGAGTGGATGAGGCCTTCCGGTAATCCGGCCGGCGTAATATTTTGCCAGTTCTTGCCGCCGTCTTTTGTGATGTGAACGTAGCCGCAATCGCTCCCCGTATAGATTACACCTTTCTCCAGGGGTGATTCAATTACATAATAAAGTGTGTTGTAGTTTTCACCGCCGGCTCCTTCATTTGTAATAGGTCCTCCACTAACGTCTTGCTTGGTCGTATCGTTGCGCGTGAGATCCGGGCTGATTACTTCCCACTTCATACCTCCATTCGTGGATTTGAAGAGCACATTTCCACCGTGGTACATAGTCTTGTAATCGTGGGGTGAGTTAATGAGCGGCGCGTTCCAGTTGAAGCGATACTTCATTTTTTTGGGAGCCCATCCGAGGTTTGTGGCCGGGTACACCATGACATCTTTTGTTTCACCAGTTTTGATATCGAGCACATCAACTTGGCCCTGGTAACACCCTCCATAAAAAAACTGAGGGTCATCAGGATTGTCATATACGATGTAGGCGCTCTCGCAACCCGGGCCATTCATCCAGTCTTTTTCCCCAATTCCCGCGCCGTTCGTACGGCTCTGGATCATGACGGATGAATTGTCCTGCTGGCCACCATACACCCAAAATGGGAACCGGTTATCTACATTCACACGATAAAATTGGGCTGTGGCTTGATTGCCCAGAGAAGACCACGATTTGCCGGTATTGAAACTGATTTCTCCACCACCATCATCCGCCAGTGCGACGTTCTTGCTTTCCTTGGGGTTGATCCAAAGATCATGCGTATCACCATGACCCACTCTTACATTTTGAAAAGTTTTCCCTCCATCCAATGATCGCATCACCGGGGCGTTGAGCACATACACCACTTCTTCATTCTGTGGATCGGCAAAAACTTCCATGTAATACCATGAACGCGCTGTGATGGTCTGATCGCTCGTCATCAGGTTCCATTTTTTTCCGCCGTCATCCGACCGGTAAAGTCCCGCCTTTGATTTTTCCGCTTCTACGATCGCATAGACACGGCCGGGATTGGCCCGCGACACCGACACACCTATTTTTCCCATTTCTTTTGGAAGGCCTTCTATAATTTTATTCCACGTCTCTCCTCCGTCGTTCGATTTCCAGATGGCGCATCCCGGACCACCACTTTCCACTTTCCAGGGATAGCGTCTGTGTTGCCAGGTAGCGGCATATACAATACGCGGATTCGTCATGTCCATGCTCAACGACGATACACCGGTGTTGTCATCTACAAATAAGGTACGCTTCCAGGTGGCCCCACCGTCATTCGATTTGTAAACGCCGCGTTCTCCACCCGAACCATGTACAGGGCCTTGGGCAGCTACCAGCACGACATCTGCATTGTTGGGATGAATTGCGATGTCAGAAATATGCCGGGACTTTTCCAAGCCGATATTTTTCCAGGTCTTGCCTCCATCCGTGGATTTATAAACACCATCGCCATACGAGGTCATTACACCCCGCACCGCATGTTCACCTGTACCCACATAAAGTACGTTCGGATCTGATTCACTCACAGCGATGTCACCGATGGATCCTACTTTGAAAAACCCGTCGGAAATGTTTTTCCAGGTGATGCCGGCATCCTCCGTTTTTGCAACACCGCCACCCGTATAGCCCACAAAATAAAGATTGTCATTGCCGATCACGCCCGAAATAGCGTTGGCACGGCCTCCCCGGAACGGCCCAATATTGCGCCATTTCAATCCCTTGAAACCGGCTGCATCAAACTTCGGGGCCGATGTTTCTTTGGTTTTTGATTTCTGTGCAGGGAGAACAAATGATACGAATAGGGCTCCGGTCAGGAGTAAGGATAATCGATTCATAGACGTGGTGTTTTGATGACGTTAGGTTGTACGATTTACCTAAAAACAAAAACATTCCGAAGGGTTTTTATGCAATCGGTAAATGATTTAACCACATAGACACATAGATAACATAGAATGGTTTACTACCCATGAAAACTATGTGTTATATGTGGTTAAATCGTATTGTAATTAATCCATTATGACACGTAGGATTAGCGACTCTTCAGATTTTTTAATGTAGAAATAAACGTACGCTTGATTTTAGATTGATCGTGGTGATGCTGCTGTTTTACAACCCATCTGCCGTTGACGATGGTGCCCAGATTACAACTTGAATCGCCCGTGTAAACCATCGTCGACAAAAGATTCTTGAGTGACGAGGTGGCAACCAGGGGAGATTTTGCGTCCAACACAACTGCATCGAAGAGTTGGTTAATGGCAAAGTGGTCTCTCCAACTCAATCCCATCGCGCTTCGTCCTGATTCAATCGCTTCATTAACAAGATAACGGGCGGCATCGCCCTTGAACGTGTTTCGTCTATTGGTGACGAGCCGTTGCCGGTAGTCCAT
>JANYKP010000057.1 GCA_025358195.1 Cyclobacteriaceae bacterium | reverse complement strand
GTTCACGGAGCCGAGCGAAGGTTACCATGGATTAAAATTCTGGGATGTTTTTGGTGATGGAAATCCACTGGGTCTGCCGAACATAGCGTTTATTATCCGGGCGCGGGTGGAAGGCTTGCGTGACTTTGGTCCGGCCATAAGTCCATTCAATTCATTCTTGCTAATACAGGGTTTGGAGACGCTTTCGTTGCGCGTGCAGCGGTCGGTTGACAACGCATTGACCCTGGCGCAGTGGTTGGAGCAGCAACCCCACGTGGAAACGGTTAATTATCCCGGCTTGTCCACCAGTACGTATCACAAACTGGCGAAGAAATATCTGCGCAATGGTTTCGGCGCAGTCCTTTCGTTTACGGTGAAGGGTACGAAAGAAAATACCGCAAAATTGGTCGACAGCCTGAAATTGGTGAGCCACCTGGCCAATGTGGGGGATGCCAAAACGCTGATTATTCAGCCATCCGCCACAACACATCAGCAATTGTCGGATGAGGAACAAATCGCATCCGGTGTTTTGCCTACGTTGCTGCGCATATCTGTTGGTATTGAACACATCGATGACATCAAGGCTGATTTACAACAAGCGTTTGAAAAAGTATTTCAAAATGAACTAGTTGAAAAATAAACTTACGAACACCGCTCTCCACGTGGAGAGCGGTGTTCACCAAATTTTACATCAAAACATATGAATGCTAAATTATTTTTATTGCTTGCACTGGTCTCCCTTTCTGCTTCCGCACAGAAGGAGGGTGCCTCCATTAAAACAGCGAATCCAACTCTGGAATACGGCGAGGTGATTACGCTTGACAATGCTAAAAAAATCTTGAAAGCAGCCGAGGCTTTTGCCACAGGGAATCAATGGACGGTTGTGATTGCGATCGTTGACAGTGGTGGAAATCTCGTTTTGCTGGAAAAGCTTGACCATACACAGTTTGGCTCTATTGAAGTTGCGATTGGGAAAGCCAAAACGGCAATTAATTTTAAACGTCCTACAAAACTTTTGGAAGATGCCTTGGCAAATGGCGGGGTAGGTCTCCGGTTGTTGGCTGTCCCTGGAGTATTTCCACTGGAGGGCGGAGAACTGATTCTTTCCAATGGAAAAATAATCGGAGCGATCGGTGTTTCCGGAATGCAATCAACCCAGGACGCAGAAGTTGCCAAAGCCGGACTGGCCGCACTGAAATAATCTATGAAACAAGATCACATCTTTCATGATGATCAGGCGTTTGACCTGGAAGCCGGTGGAAAACTCCCCGGGCTCCAGCTTAAATACACAACATTGGGGCAACTGAACAAGGACCGCTCAAACGTTGTGTGGGTCATCCATGCGCTCACGGGAAATTCAGATGTCACTTCGTGGTGGCCTGGATTGTTTGAGTCTGGCGGTCCCTACGATCCGAAGAAGAATTTTGTCATTTGTGCTAATACGTTGGGAGGATGTTATGGATCAACCGGTCCACTTTCGATCAATCCGACTACCGGCAAACCATTCTTTCATGATTTTCCCCTGCTCACCAACCGCGACATCGTTCGTGCGTTTGATCTTTTGCGAACGGAACTCGGTCTTGATAAAATTCAGACCGTGATCGGAAGTTCCCTGGGTGGTCAGCAGGCGTTGGAGTGGGCGATCCAGCAACCTACCGTGTTTGACCATCTCGTGTTAATCGCCTGCAACGCAAGCCATTCACCCTGGGGCATTGCCTTTAACGAAGCGCAACGGCTGGCTATCGAGGCGGATAGTTCGTGGAAGGAAAATGATGAGCGGGCAGGATCTGCAGGGATAAAAGCTGCGAGAGCAATTGCCATGCTTTCGTATCGAAGTTTTGACGGATTTGCGGAACGGCAACAGGAAAAATCAACTGAGAAACTCGATGAATTCCGGGCTTCATCCTATCAGCAATACCAAGGTCAGAAATTAGCCAGCCGATTTAATGCATTTACATACTGGACCCTTTCAAGAGCCATGGACAATCACAACGTTGGGCGAGGCAGGGAAAGCCAGGAGAAGGCACTCCAACGAGTGAAGGCAAAAACATTGGTGATCGGAATTGAAAGTGATATTCTTTTTCCTGTTTCCGAGCAAAAGTTTTTGGCTTCCACGATTCCATCGGCAAAACTTGAAATCATTCACTCGTTGTATGGTCATGATGGGTTTCTTGTCGAGTTTGATCAGCTGAGAACATTTTTAACTGCATTTTATCATCATAAAAAATCAACCATTTTAGTATGAGGAAAAATTTAAAGTTGGGATTATTTGGGTTCGGATGTGTAGGGCAAGGGCTTTATCACGTGTTGCACGAAACAAAGGGCCTGAAAGCCGAGATCAAAAAGATTTGTGTGAAGACAAAAAATAAGCCGCGTCCCCTGGGTGAAGATATTTTCACATTTCTAAAAGAAGATATATTGCTTGATCCTGAAATTGATGTGGTTGTAGAACTCATCGACGATGCCGCGGCTGCATTCGAGATTGTAAAAACGGCATTGCAGAACGGCAAAGCGGTAGTCACAGCCAATAAGCGTATGCTGGCCGAACACCTGGAGGAGATTTATCATCTTCAAAAGAAATATGGAAAACCTGTATTGTACGAAGGATCCGTATGCGGAAGTATTCCGATCATCCGCAACCTGGAAGAATACTATGACAATGATTTGATCAGCAGCATTGAAGGGATTTTCAACGGTTCTACGAACTACATTCTAACCAAAGTTTTTGAAGAACGAAAAACGTATGATGACGCATTGAAGCAGGCGCAGGCGCTTGGCTTTGCCGAAAGTGATCCAAGTCTGGATGTAAAGGCATTTGACCCTAAATTCAAACTGACGATACTCATTGCCCATACATTCGGCGTATTCGTCAGGCCAGAAAACATTATCAACTTTGGAATCGACCGTATTTCGTCGCTTGACCTAAAATATGCAAAAGATCACGGACTTACGATCAAGCTCATTGCGAGAGCGATTAAAGCAGGGGACAAAATTTATGGATTAGTGGCGCCACAGTTTATTGAGAACACACATCCACTGAGTGCTGTTCGCAATGAATTCAATGCCGTGACGGTAGAAGGTGTGTTTGCAGAGAAACAACTTTTTGTAGGCAAGGGGGCTGGCAGTTTCCCGACTGGCTCAGCTGTCCTTTCTGACATATCAGCCTTGACCTACGATTATCGGTACGAATACAAAAAGCTCCATCAGAAGAACCATCTTACATTTTCCAATGACGCTACAGTCGACGTGGTTGTAAGCTTTACGGGTCCTGTGCTGGTGTCTATTGCTGATTTTGAAAAGTTCAAAGGAGGCTTCCAGGGTAATGATCAACAAAATATGCAAGGCATCGTGAAACTTGAAAAAATCCGTGAGTGGTCACTGCAGGAGGGTATTAATGTCATCCTGGCCCCTGGTGCGGTAGTTGCACCGTGGGTATCGGTTGAAAGGGAAGCCTTCACCTATGCCTGAAGGTTAGAAAAGTAAAAATAGTCATTTTGAAATTTTTGATGGGCGAACCCTGTTTTATGGGTTGGGTGAATATATTTGTGGTCTAATTATTTCATTCACATGCTCCCTATCATTTCCACTTCCATCATAGCCTTTACCCTCGTCATTTTGTTGCTGGTATTTTTACTATTGCTGGCACAAAAGCAACTCGTGCAGTCAGGGCCGGTAAAGATCACTATCAATGGAGAAAAAACGATCACGGTAGCGGCCGGTAGTTCGCTGCTCTCAACGTTATCCAATGAAAAAATATTCCTGCCCTCCGCATGCGGTGGAGGTGGAACCTGCGCGATGTGCAAATGCGTAGTGGAGAGTGGTGGTGGTGATGTGCTGCCCACCGAAGTAGGACATTTGAGCCGCCTGGAACAAAAAGGCCAAGTTCGTCTTGGTTGCCAGGTTAAGGTGAAGCAAGACCTCAAGATCCGGATACCGGAAGAAATATTTGGTATTAAGAAATGGGAATGTGAAGTTGCTTCCAACTACAATGTCTCCACCTTTATCAAAGAGTTTGTATTGAAACTCCCGCCGGGCGAGACACTCAAATTTGAGGCAGGAGGATATATTCAGATTGATGTTCCAACCACAACGGTCGACTTCAAAACGATGGATATTACACCCCATCCTGAATTGGGACATCAGCCCGATGTATTCAAGAGTGATTGGGATAAATTCAAGTTGTGGGATCTGAAGATGAAAAATGAAGAACCTATCTTTCGCGCCTACTCCATGGCTAATCACCCCGCTGAAGGAAACATGGTGATGTTGAACATTCGAGTAGCGACGCCCCCATGGGATCGTCAGAATAACAAATGGATGGACGTCAACCCGGGCATTTGTTCTTCCTATACATTTTCGCGCAAGCCGGGGGATAAAGTAACGATCTCCGGACCTTACGGTGAATTCCATATTAATAAGACCCAGCGTGAAATGATTTACGTAGGTGGTGGTGCCGGCATGGCTCCTTTGCGGGCGCACATATTTCATTTGTTTCATACAGAGAAAACAAACCGGAAGGTCTCGTATTGGTACGGTGGCCGGTCGAAGAAAGAATTATTTTATACCGAACACTTCCGCGACATTGAAAAAAAATTTTCCAACTTCAAATTCTACATCGGCCTGTCGGAGCCACTGCCGGAAGATAATTGGAAAGTAAGCAAAAGCCTGGATGATAAGGATGCAGATGGTTATGTCGGCTTTATACATAAATGCATGTTTGATAATTATCTAAAGGATCATCCCGCTCCGGAGGATGTAGAATACTATCTCTGTGGTCCGCCGATGATGAACGCGGCCGTCCTGAAAATGCTGGACGACATGGGCATTCCTAAGGAAAATGTGCGCTTTGACGATTTTGGGGGTTAATTCTCAAGGAAAAAAACCTGTTTTTTTGAGGACCGTAGGGTTTAAAAAAGCAATGAAGGAAATGGGAAAAAAGGATATCCGGTGGACGCAACGATTCAGTAACTACAAGAAAGCTCTGGATAAGCTTGGGGATGCTGTTTCAGAGAATGAGAAGGAGGAAATGTCGGACCTTGAGAAAGAGGGTTTGATACAGCGGTTTGAATATACATTTGAATTGGCGTGGAAGACCTTGCAGGACTTATTTTATCAAATAGGATACCAGGATATTAAAGGGCCGAATCCAACTAAAACGTCGATTAGACAAAGAGTTGCCAAAATATAAATAGATATGAAGGCACGATCCGTTGGATTTGGATTAGATGAGAGTGTGATTCATTCCATATCAGAAATATTTGAAAATGCCCCCAAGGTTAATGAGGTGATTATTTTCGGTTCAAGAGCGAAGGGCAATTTTCGTGAGGGATCTGATATTGACCTAGCCATAAAGGGAAAAGCGATTCGGTTTGATACCGTGCTGTCCCTCATGGACAAGGTAGAAAACCTGGGGTTGCTCTATA
The DNA here is from genome assembly GCA_025358195.1 of Cyclobacteriaceae bacterium. Lineage (GTDB taxonomy): Bacteria > Bacteroidota > Bacteroidia > Cytophagales > Cyclobacteriaceae > ELB16-189. The sequence goes on along the minus strand of JANYKP010000057.1, from coordinate 2,243 downwards.
AAATAGACTTACAAAATTACCAAACCATATCTGACAAGGATGTCCTTGATCATATTCACCGAGTAGGCAAAATCTTTTGGAAACGGAAGATGCATTCATACATGTAATGTCAACGAAAGGATTTTTACTTCAAATCAGAAGAAGTAGCTTTGGTAAACAATTGTTCCTATGGACCTCACCCTCTTCTTCTCACCCGTCGATGAATCCGTTTACACTTCTATAACCTCCACTTCCTCCGTTCTAAAGAATATTAAAATCTTTGGCGAGAAGATGCCGGATTATACGGGAGCCCACATCGCGATTATTGGCATAAACGAAACACGTGGAGCCGGGCATCATGCCGGTAAAAGCAGAGCTCCGGATGAAGTGCGAAAAAAATTATACTCCTTAAAAAAAGGAATAGGCGGCTACCGAATTGTGGACCTTGGAAATCTGAACGTAGGAATTGACCTGGATGAATCCTATGTGCGGCTTAGCGAAATTTGCAGAATTCTCTTGGAAAGCAATGTACTCCCTGTAATTATCGGTGGCTCTCATGATTTGGATTACGGTCAATACTGGGCGTACGAGCGATTTGAAAAACTTGTGAGTCTGCTCAACATTGATGCGTTCCTTGACCTGGATGATAAACACGGTGCCCCCCCCGACCAAAAACACATCCATAAAATTTTGTTGCATGAGCCGAACTATCTCCTAAGCTACACACACCTGGCCTACCAGAGTTACCTGATCGACCCATCCTCCATCAGCGTACTGGAAAAATTATACTTCGAAGCTTTTCGTATTGGGCAAATGCGCATGAATCTGGCCGAGATGGAGCCTGCGATTCGTCAGGCTGATTTGCTTTCATTTGACGTGACCGCCATCCGTTCAGCTGATGCACCGGGCAGCGACCATGCGCAACCATTCGGACTCAGTGGAGAAGACGCCTGCCAGATTTGCTGGTATGCGGGCCTCAATGAAAAGCTTAGTTCGATAGGTTTCTACGGTTACAGCCCGGACCTGGATGATGCACACAGAAAGACTGCTTCCGTGATCGCCACTATGATCTGGTACTTCATTGAGGGTTATTACCACCGCAAGAACGAGCAGGATTTCCGCAGCAACGACTTTACGAAATTCACCGTGTCTATGCCGGTGGAGCCGGAGACACTGACATTTTATAAAAGCAAATTCACCGAGCGCTGGTGGATGGAAATCCCGATGGCGTCTTCGTCTGCCTATGCACGCAACAGTATTGTTCCGTGTAGTTACGCCGACTATCAAACAGCGACGAAGGGCGATGTACCGGACCGGTATATTAGTGCATTATCTAAATTGTAAGAGACCTATCACCGATTACCTCTTACCGATTACTTAATTTCCGCAATCACCGTCCTGCCGCCCTTAGTGATATCCCCAATGGCGACTTTAACGGTGGCGTCTAATGGCAGAAAAATATCAACGCGTGATCCGAACTTGATAAAACCAAACTCCTGTCCCTGTTCCAGTGAAAGGCCTTCTTTTACGTAACACTTGATTCTTCTGGCCAGGGCGCCAGCAATCTGACGGAATAATACTTCTGTTCCGTTTTTCATTTTAGCTACCACCGTGGTGCGTTCATTTTCTGTGCTTGACTTGGGGTGCCACGCCACCAGGTACTTGCCCGGGTGATATTTGAAATAGCTGATCGATCCACCTACCGGCATGCGGTTGACGTGAACATTAAGCGGCGACATGAAAATTGATACTTGCTTGCGTCTTGATTTGAGATATTCGGGTTCCAGCGTTTCTTCAATCACCACTACTTTTCCGTCGGCTGGGGCCAGCACATGCTTTTCATTTTTTATGATCGTAAATACCGGGCTACGGAAAAACTGAAGGATGATAAGATAAAAAAGAAGGCTGGAGCCAATGGCGATGTTTTGAATCCCTTGAGCTTCGGAAAAAAAATATGTCAAGGCCCAATTGAGTGCAAATAAAACGATGAGCAGTACAAACAGCAGTGTTCTTCCTTCCTTGTGAATGGTCATGATAGCGATTCAAAATTCAAAATTACAGAGACAAATTCCAATCTTGAATTTGTAATTTGTAATTATTAATACCCGCCCCGATACTTATACGTCTTCGACACCTTATCGATGGCCACCATGTACGCAGCTATGCGCATGGATACTTTATACTCTGTAGCCACGCGATAGACGTTGTCAAAAGCGTCTTTCATGATCCGGTCGCTCCTTCGATTCACGCGCTCGGCAGTCCAC
>JANYKP010000052.1 GCA_025358195.1 Cyclobacteriaceae bacterium | reverse complement strand
CGCCGATAAGATCCCCAAAGAAGCGGCCATGCAACTGGCCAGCGTTGATAAAAGCTTTCTCACAGTAACCATTAGCGTGAGTGATGCCGATTATACCAGGAGCAAAGAATCCTGGCTGTGCCATAAAAGTCAGTACACTCCTGAGACGATTGAAAATATGCACGGGACGCTGAAGGCCGCCATGCAAAATACGTGGTATTTCCAGCCGCACCGTTGTGCTACTGGACCTAGGCAAAGTTTATTTTAGTTTGGTTTGATGGACGGAGGTTGGCGGTTCGTGCCATTTAATATTTTCTCTGTCGAATTCCGTTTTTGTCCAACACAGTCAGTGCATTGTCAAAGTCAAATTCTGTTTTGTTAATCAACTCCTCGATAATTTTTCCTGGTTCGTCTGCTTTGTATTTGTCGAGTCTTAAATAAATAACTCCTCTTTGTGGCTTATGATTGTGTTTAAAGATTAATTCTCCATAGTCGCGATCAAAAGTCAGAATTGTCCGCTCTTCTCTGATAGCAATAGTCATTACAGCATGATCTTGAATACTTGGGTTATCCACTCCAATCGAGCTGATGTCAAAACCTTTACTTCTCAAATGTAGAATACTCTTTATTGGGAAGTTTTCGTTGGCAAGTAATTTCATGAATCAATTAAGCGGTCTTTCTTGTCGGGGTAAATAAAAGACCGTCATTGATACAATCCTGTATATATGCAAAAACAGCTTGAAGAGATTCCTTTGTCAACCGTGGAAAATTCTCCAGAATTTCATTTTCAGTCCACCCTTGAGCGAATAGTCCAACAATATGCTCCACAGAAATTCTGGTTCCTTTTATTGTTGGTTTGCCCAATAAAACTTCTTTGTCCGAAACTATATAATTTTGCCACTTCATAGTTCAAATTTAACAGTTTTTATCATACTTTTTCGGTAGGGAGGTTTGTGCACTCGCTACATCCGTCTCTCGCATTTTTCCATCATTTTCAACCGTACGATTTCTTCGTACACTTCACTTCTCTCCCCGATCAAGATCGGGGCAGGCCGTGCCGGCCACATGAAGCCTTATTTGTATGCTTGAACGTCTTGACTCGATGAGAGATTTCTCAATTCATAAATCTTCTCGTTCAATATCTTTACTTCCAGTGGCAATACCCCTTGTTTGTCATCCGCAAAGGATGCAATCCCAAAGGTATGTCCACAATGAACCATTGCTATGATAGGTGTTAATAAATTGTAGAATTGCTTATTGGTTATATTTTCATTCAGTGAACCCCTGACGTTTTCAAAGGCTTTGTCAAAATCGGATTTTGAAGTGTAGCGATAAATATTCGGATGTATTTCTCTCAAGGATGTTTTAAAAATTTCAAATAATCAGCACAAGAATGAATAATAAAAATAGGTTTTTCATAAGATAAATAATTTGTCCCGCGGCATTATTACCAACGATGGCGTTATCAGTTCGGTGCCGGATAGTTTCACTTAAAATAAAATTCAGCAATTTTATCAACCATCAATTCAGGCGAACAACCAGTCAAATTAGTCAATAAGATAATTGTCAAATTATCCTGCGGATAGATGAGAAATGCAGCTCTTCCTCCCCCAATTGGTGCAACAGCAGGATGCTGTTTTCTTTCCACAACTGGCCAGCCCAATGCATAAGCGTTTAAAATACCACCAAAGCCACCATGCTTTCCATTATTTAGTTTTACAGGAGTCCACATCGTTTTTATGCTTTTCTCATCCTTTAAAAGTCGTTTAGTTTGTAATGCGAGAATCCATTGTGCCATTTCTTCAGCCGTACTAAACATACCTGCATCTGTCCTAAGCATTTTTGGAAACTCTTCATATACCTCCAGCAACTGGTTGCCCTTGATATGTCCACCAGTGCTTTTATCCTGGTAATAGTATGAATAGGTAGGAGCCTTATTTTTTATGGCATTATAAGAATTTCCATAAAAAGTTCTTTTCATTCCAACCACATCCAATTGATACTTTTGTATGAATTGCTCAAAAGGGAGTTTACCACATTTTTCTATTATTTTCCCTAACAAAAGATAATTGGTCCCATTATAACTAAATTGTTCTCCTGGCTGAAATTGCAGTGGCATTGTTTTAACTATTTTCCAAGCCGTATCCTCTCCCTTGTTGCCAACTAGCCCTCCGGTATTATCATCCTCTACAAACGGAAGTCCTGACGTATGACCCAGTAACTGTTTAATGGTAACTGATTGCCAGTTGGCCGGCAAACTATCAAGATAATCTGAAACAGGCTTTTCGATATCTATTTTTCCTTCTTCCGCCAATTGCATAATAGCAGTTCCTGTAAATACTTTGGTAATTGAATTAATTGAAAATATTGTGCTTTCAGTGGTGGGTACTGAGAATTCAACATTGGCTATTCCTACGGCTTTCGAGAAAACAATTTTGTTTTGATAAATCACAACAATTTGGAGTCCTGGAATCTTTTGCTTTTCCATTTCATTAACTAGATATGTCCTTACTTTATCCAATGTTGACTGAGCTAATGAAACTTTATTGTTTAGAAATAAAGTGCTAAAAAGGAATATCAATGAACTTGATTTAAACATTATTCATTTGCTTGATTTAGCTCTGAAGTTACATCTAATGGCACGCGCCGTATCCGAAACGAAATTAATCGTTTGCTGCTTCATTGTCCACGGTGTTTTTATTTGGCCGTTGCGCATAACTACTGGCTACGAGTATTACCCAGACAACCTATATAGCTTTTCCGTTTTGATGCCTTCGCAGGCCAATCCGGTAAAAAGTATACACCTTTTCACTAGGTCAAGATCTTTTAATCTTATCAAAACCTTTCCAGGTAATTCTGCTTGGATTGCCCCAATAAAGCTTGAAAATAACGCATTCTGGTTCCATATTCAATAGTCCACTTTAGTTCTGTCCCGATTGGTTTCGGGTGCATTTCAAAATGTTGGACTAAAGTCCATAGGATGGACTTTGAATTGCCACGGCCTTAAGGCCGTGGCAAAAATTTTGCATTTCTTTGTGCCCTGGTGCATTCTCATCCTATGAAAACAGCTTACATCGTCGACATCCTTCGTACTCCCATCGGCAAATATGGCGGAACACTCTCCAGCGTTCGCCCCGATGACCTGGCAGCGCACGTCATTCGTGAACTGGTGAAACGAAATCCCTCCATCGATCCCGGTCAGATTGAAGATGTCATCTTCGGCGCCGCGAACCAAGCGGGCGAGGATAACCGGAATGTGGCGCGGATGGCACTCTTGCTTGCCGGTCTTCCAACCTCCGTGGCGGGGGCAACCGTCAATCGTCTCTGCGCTTCGGGACTGCAGGCGATCATTAATGCCTCAGAGGGAATTATGACCGGTAACGGTGAAGTTTATATCGCGGGCGGTGTGGAAAGCATGAGCCGCGCGCCTTTTGTGCTGGCCAAGTCAGAAGAACCGTTTTCACGCAAGAGTGAAATGTATGATACGACCCTCGGCTGGCGCTTTACCAATCCGGTTTTGGCCAAGTTGTATTATCCATTTACTATGGGTGAAACAGCGGAGAACGTTGCGGAGAAATGGAAGATCACGCGCCAGGAGCAGGATCAATTCGGATTGGCGTCTCAACAAAAATATTTCAGCGCGGAGGCGTCGGGCAAATTCAATGAAGAACGTGTTGCGGTAAACGTTATAAAAGGCAAAGAGACCATGGTCTTCCATCGCGATGAATACCCGCGGGAAACTACACTGGAAAAGCTCGCCGCACTTAAGCCTGCTTTTCGCGAGGGAGGCTCCGTGACGGCCGGCAACTCCTCCGGCATCAACGATGGCGCTGCCGCTTCTTTTGTGGCCAGCGAGGAGGCTGTCAAAAAATTCAATCTCAAACCATTGGCACGAATTGTTTCCATGGCCGTGTCGGGTGTCGATCCGGCTACCATGGGAATCGGGCCGGTGCCAGCTACACAAAAAGCGTTGATGCGCGCGGGCTTAAAAATTTCCGATCTGGGACTAGTCGAACTCAACGAAGCCTTTGCCTCACAATCCCTTGCCTGTATTCATGATCTTCAATTAAACCCCGCGATCGTCAACGTAAACGGCGGCGCCATTGCGATCGGACATCCCCTGGGTTGCAGCGGCGTCCGCATCAGCGCTACGTTGATTCATGAAATGAGGAAACGGAAAATAAAGTACGGGCTCGCTACGATGTGTATTGGTGTTGGTCAAGGAGCAGCTGTGATCTACGAACGATGCTAAGTCCAATGATTATTTACCTGTTTCAAATGAGGTTGAGTAGGCAATCGGCAGTAGGCAGTGGGCAATGGACGCAACTCATTGCTACAGTCTGTCCTTGGAGATTAGACTTACGCTTTGACCTGACCATTTCGTACTTCCTGCTCACAGTTGCCTACTTCCCATTGCCTACTGCCTACTGCTCCCCAAATGCGCTACTTTTTTGAAATAACCTATCACGGTAAGAACTACCACGGCTGGCAAACCCAGTCGAACGCTACGGGTGTTCAGCAGGTCGTGGAAGAAGTGCTGAACAAATTACTTCGTGAAGAAATTCCGATCGTTGGCAGTGGCCGCACAGACACCGGCGTGCATTGCGCGCAGCAATTTTTTCATGCAGATATTACCAAGGCATTTGACCCGCCCAACCTGATTATCCGCTTGAATTCATTTTTACCGAAAGACATCGCCATCCGGTCGATCCGAAAAGTAAAACCAACGGTAAGCGCACGTTACAACGCGGTTGAACGGACGTACCACTACCACATCACCCGTGTAAAAGATCCGCTCCGGGGAGGACGCGCCTTTTATTTTTATAAACCGTTGGACCTTTCAACCCTGCAGCGTGCAACTACGTTACTAACCGGAACGCACGATTTTGAGTGCTTCAGCAAGGTAAAAAGTGACGTGAACCATTTTATTTGCGAAGTGAAAGAAGCGCGATGGAATCAAAAGGGTGACTTATTGGTTTTTACTGTCACGGCCAATCGCTTTCTTCGTGGCATGGTGCGGGCCATCGTAGGCACATTGCTGGAAGTAGGCACCGGAAAAATAACAGTTGAAGAGTTTAAGCATATTCTGAAAAGCAAAGACCGAAAAAAAGCAGGCATGAACGTACCCCCCGATGGCCTATACTTAATGAACGTAAAGTATCCTAAATCAATCTTTATCAATTAACCCTCCCCTCTCCTCCGGAGAGG
>JANYKP010000554.1 GCA_025358195.1 Cyclobacteriaceae bacterium | reverse complement strand
TCGGAGAAAACTCATTCATGATAAGTTTAGAAAAAATGGGTTTGCATTATAAATTTGGGCAATTGCAAGATTTAAAATCAAGCTAACTTGTGTGCATAGGCAAGAGCCTTAAGGCTGGGGTTAATCAAGTCCAGTCAACATAGACTTTAGTCCAACGCGACACTTTGAAATTCACCCGATCGCGCAGATTTCGCAGATTAGCGTTTCAACTCTTCAACACCCCTAAGCTTGGTTAAGAAATTAAATCGATGGTGATTTTGACCAATGAATTCTAAATTAGGAAATCTTTCGTGCTAAATTGGAAGTCCAAACTCCAATCATGAAAAAATACTTTCTTGTCGCCCTGATTATAACCATCGGTTGCCAATCAAAAAAGACACCGGCTGATCTTATCATAAAAGGCGGTACCATTTATACAATGGATGATAGAAATTCAGTCGTTGAAGCGGTTGCTGTTAAAGCAGATACAATTTTATTTGCAGGAACCCTTGCTGAAACGAAAAAATACCAGAATGAAAAGACGAACTTGATTGATCTTGCCGGCGCCACCATGACACCGGGCTTCATCGAGTCACATGGACATATCATGGGGCTCGGCTACAATGAACTCAACCTCGATCTGATGAGTATCAAGAACTATGATGAATTGGTACAAAAGGTAAAAGAAGCAGTAGCGAAGGCGCAACCTGGACAGTGGATCCTCGGCCGCGGATGGCATCAGGACAAATGGGACACAAAGCCTGAAAAAATAGTAAAAGGTTTTCAGACCCACGACAAGTTGAGCGAAGTCTCTCCGAATAATCCCGTGTTCCTTCGCCATGCCAGTGGTCATGCAGGTTTTGCCAACGCAAAGGCCATGCAAATTGCGGGTGTAAATCAATTGTCAGTTGAAAAACTTGAATCCAACCTGGGTGAAGGCGGTGAAATTATTCGCGACAAGCTGGGAAATCCAACAGGGATATTTAATGAACGTGCGCAGGGTTTGATTGGCAAATACATTCCAGACAATACCGCCGAGAGCGACGGAAAAGCATTGGAACTCGCGATGGAGGCATGTGCCCGCAATGGCATCACCGGTTTTCACGATGCCGGGGCCTCCAGAGAAAATATAGCATTATTCAAAAAATTCAGAAGCGAAGACAAATTAAAAAGTAGGTTGTACGTGATGATCACCGGTTTCGATCGCAAATTGATCAATGAGTGGTACAGTCAAGGCCCGGAGATCGATCCGCGTGGCGTGACGATTCGGTCCATTAAACTAAACTGCGATGGAGCGCTTGGTTCGCGGGGTGCCTGGTTGCTGGAACCGTATACCGATCGTCCTGAATTTTATGGCATGGCTACCCTGCCCATGGACACGGTGTTGAAAACTTCACGTGATGCATTGAACTATGGTTTCCAGGTTTGTTCGCATGCTATCGGCGATCGCGCCAATCGCGAGATTCTTAATCGCTATGAAATTGCATTCGAGGAAAACCCAACGAAGATCGACCATCGCTTTCGCATTGAGCATGCGCAACACCTTCACCCGGATGATATTCCAAGATTCGGAAAGCTGGGCGTGATCGCTGCCATGCAGGCCATTCATCTTTCATCGGACCGCCCATGGGCGATCGAGCGGCTAGGGGAGAAGCGCATCAAGGAAGGCGCCTACATGTGGCAATCTCTTTTAAAGACCGGTGCGAAGGTTATTAACGGAACCGATGTGCCGGTTGAGCCGATCAATCCGTTGGCAAGTTTCTATGCATCCGTAACACGAATGACATTGAAAGGCGAACCAGAAGGCGGCTATGAACCTGATGAAAAGATGACGCGCGAACAGGCGTTGCGTTCATACACATTAGATGCTGCTTACGGTGCGTTTGAAGAAAAGATAAAGGGTTCCATTGTGCCAGGAAAACTTGCTGATTTTACTGTCTTCTCGCAGGACATCATGAAAATTCCGGCGCGTGACTTGCTGAAAACGGAAGTCGTTATGACGGTTCTGGGTGGTAAAAAAGTATTTGAGAAAAAATGAGCCGTAATGGCTATCAGGAAGTTCGTCGATTTTTAAAACAGAAGTAAAGATCATGCTGCCCCTGAAGCAGCACGATTTTATCCCAACTTGGAATCATTTGATTAAAAATTTGTGGGCTCTGGCCATCATAGCCTTCCGGTCGGTTGTAATAGTTGGGTCGCTGTAAATTTTGCTGGACAGTTCGGCAACCACCTGTTTTTTGTAACCCAGCTTTTCGGCAATGTGTTCGCAGAAATGTATTTCACTTTTGAAAACTTGTCCATCACTTTTCATCATTTGGATCAAATGATAGAGGTTTTCGAATTTTTGGTCTTCGGTGAGGCCGGAAAGATTGCCGATGGGCTTGGGATGTTTCATCATTTCATCCACTTCTTCTTTGGAAAAGCCACTGGCCTTGCCAATGATGTGGATGGTTTTGGCCTCTGTTTCTACTATGCTCCGGTCGCTGGCTGCGAGGTTAATTAAAACATTGAGTTGTTCTTTGATCATAGCTGTTAATTTTGCGTCAAATTATAACTTGAAACCATCGAAATTATATAAAAAATGGGGAATTCTTACATCCAATCGAAAATTTAGTATAAATGGTAAAATTGTTGTGCAACCTTGTACAGTCGTTACAGTCTGTCCATTAAATCTCTAAAATGATGAAAATGAAAGTATTAATTCTGCTAGGATGCCTGATTTCATGTGCGGTAGTTGGCCAGCAAAGTGAGGTGAGGAACCTTGGGACTTTTAAGGGGGTGAAGGCAGCAGAAGCAATTAATGTGTATTTGAAGAAAGGTGATAAAGAAAGTGTAAAAGTGGAGGCAACCGGTACCGACCTGGTGGATGTGCTTACCGAGATTACCGGAAGCTATTTGAAGATTCATATGAAAAATGATGTCCGGTTTGGTGGAAGAAGCAGAACGGTTAAAGTGTATGTAACCTATGTGAGTCTTGATAAGATTGCGGCGAGTTCTGCTTCCAATGTTTTTTCAGATGGAACCATCACATCGGATCTCATGGAAATCCATGCGAGTAGCGCTGCCAATGTTGAGGTTAGTCTGACCGCAACGGATGTTAAAGTAAGTGTTTCCAGTGCGGGTGAAGTTACACTGGAAGGCAAGGCCAAATCAATTGACGCCGAGGCCAGCAGTGCCGGTGTAGTAAACGCCTATAATCTTTCTGCGGAAACTGCAGATGCCAGCGCCAGCAGCGCAGGCACCATTAAACTTAGCGTAACGAACGGATTGAATGCCCATGCCAGCAGCGGTGGAAGCATTCGCTACCGTGGTAATCCACTTAAAACCAACACCAACGCAAGCAGTGGTGGGTCGGTCACGCGATCTAATTAATCAAATTTTACCGCGATTGTATTTCAAATTGCCACGGCCTTAAGGCCGTGGCAATTTGAAAAAAATAGCGAACTTTGATTAATGGGCGGTTTCATTGGCATCGGCAATCAATTTTACGCAATCCTGCTGATCATATTCATCCGGTATCTCGTTCTGGCTTCAGCGGCATTTCTTGTTTTTTATTACATCAAAAAAAATGCCTGGTCCTTCAAAAAGATCCAGGTGAAATTCCCGGCGCTCTCTGATTACCAACGTGAATTTTTATTTTCGGTGAGCACGTCACTCATATTTGCTGTGCTGGGCTACCTGTTCTTCTTCGGCCCGATCGCGAAATACACATTTATTTATAAAGATATTCATGCTCACAGCCTGTGGTATTTCTTCTTTACGGTAGTACTGACATTGATTGTCCATGACACTTATTTTTATTGGACGCACCGGTTGATGCACCACCCCCGGCTTTTTAAATACTTCCATAAGGTCCATCATCTTTCCACCAATCCCTCACCGTGGGCGGCCATGGCTTTTCATCCGCTGGAGGCCGTGGTGGAGTTTGGGATTATTGCCATCGTTCCGTTTTTTTTCCCCATTCATCCATTAGCCTTGGCCTTGTTTCTTCTTATCATGATGATTTACAATGTGTACGGTCACCTCGGATTTGAACTTTACCCAAGAGGGTTCTCCTTGACCAGGGTGGGGAAGTGGATCAATACTTCGGTGAACCACAATCAGCACCATGAGTATTTCACAGGCAACTATGGTCTTTATTTTTTGTGGTGGGATCGCTGGATGGGAACCCTGCGACAGGACTATGATCAGCGATTCGATGAAGTGAAGGCCCGGAAAAGCTGATTCTCGTTAACGCAGACTGCTGCAAATTCCTTAAAATATTTTACGGATCAAGTGGATCGAGTACTTCCCTTTGGAAGCGTTTGAATATGGTGTGCATGATCAGCAGGCCGAGGCAACCCACTACAAATCCTCCAAGGATATCCGTAAAATTGTGCACACCCAGAATGATTCTCGAGAGCATCATCAAGAGAGCCCAGATCACTGACAACACGATGATTACTGGCGTCCGGAATAGAATTAGCGAGAAGGCGAGTGCCGCTGCCGATACCTCAGCCGTGTGACCTGATGGAAACGAGTTGCTTCCACCCGCACTCCACTGTGTAATCCTGCTGTCAACTTCATACGGCCGCGGTTCTTTAACGGTTCTTTTTATGGTAGCGCTGATAGCGCCTGCCAGCGCAATACTTAATAAGATCATCAATCCTTTCCTGGCGTAGTCCCTGTTTTTCTTTACCATTCCTGTGATTAAGAAGATCGCCGGGATTCCCAGGCTGATGAAGCTAATGGAATCGGACACCCCCTGAAAAAAACGGACGGAGGATGGCGATTGACTAGCCTGAAGTGCGGCAATTGCGTTTTGTTCCTTTTCTTTGAATGACGAAGTGCGAAGGAAGCCAAGTCCAATGAGAACGATCACCAACGCTGTAAATGTGAGCCAGAATTTTTTCATGTCGAATTCGCCAAAAATAGACACTTTTTGATAAGCGTTATTGGAAAAGACCATAGATGAGAAGATTCTGGATTCTGGCAACTGGATTCAGGTTATTGGTCATGGTTTTTTGGACAATATGCCAAGGAGCCAGCAACCAGTAACCAGCATCTAGTCCTACACTTCGGTCGGTTTCGTTAAATCATTCCTTCACATGTGATGACTTTTTTCAAACCCGAATTCCAGAAATTATTTAACTTTTTTAGAAAATGGCTTGAAAAGATACCCTCACAAATAAAAATTCGTCTATTTTTGGCCCTGTTTAGATAAAACCACAACCACTATGGCCTATTTGCGCTTTGAAGCATTAAAGAAATTGAATGACCGGGACCCCGTACCGGTCTCCACTCCAAGTCCTAAAGTATCTGATTTTTTCGGTGAAAATGTTTTTGGAGCAGAACAGATGCGGGCATCCCTGTCACCGGTCGTCTTCAAAAAAGTGATTGCTGCCATTAAGAATCATGAGAAGATTGATGAGACGACAGCCGATGCAGTAGCATCAGCAGCAAAGTCGTGGGCGATGAGCAAGGGAGCTTCACATTTTACACACTGGTTTCAGCCGATGACCGGCGGAACAGCAGAAAAACATGATTCTTTTTTTGATGCACAATCCGGCATTGAACGCTTCAAAGGCAGCGAACTAGTGCAACAGGAACCGGATGCCTCCTCATTTCCAAGTGGTGGTATCCGCAGTACATTCGAAGCGCGAGGTTACACTGCATGGGACCCAACATCTCCCATGTTTTTGTACGGAAAAACGCTGTGTATACCTACAGTCTTTGTTTCCTATACCGGCGAGACGCTTGACACAAAGTCACCGTTGCTGAAAGCGCTGAAGGCAGTGGATGTGTCAGCGACTAAAGTCTGTCAGTTGTTTGATAAAGATATTCAGCACGTGGTGGCTTCACTGGGCCCCGAACAAGAATATTTTGTGGTGGACGAAGCCTTGTACATGGCCCGTCCTGATTTGGTGATGGCCAGTCGTACCGTCTTTGGTCATGCGCCTGCGCGAGGTCAACAAATGGAAGACCACTACTTCGGTTCGATCCCTTCGCGGGTTTATGATTTTATGAAAGAATTTGAGCTTGAAAGCTGGAAGCTGGGAATTCCTGTGCGCACTCGTCACAACGAAGTGGCGCCCTGTCAATTCGAAGTGGCCCCTTTGTTTGAAGAAGTGAACATTGCCAACGACCACAACCAACTGATGATGGATGTGATGGGTCGGGTGGGAGAAAAGCACAACCTGAAAATTCTTTTCCACGAGAAGCCTTTCGCGGGCGTGAACGGAAGCGGAAAGCACAATAACTGGTCGCTGATTACCGACTCGGGAATAAATCTGTATGCGCCTTCCAGCAGCGCGCGCGACAACCTCCTCTTCCTCACTTTTTTCGTCACGACCATTAAGGCCGTCCATGAATATTCTGATTTGTTACGTGCCAGCATCGCGACCGCAGCCAATGATTTTCGCCTGGGAGCAAATGAAGCACCACCGGCAATCATGTCTGTATTCATCGGCACCCAGATGACTGCCGTACT
>JANYKP010000538.1 GCA_025358195.1 Cyclobacteriaceae bacterium | reverse complement strand
TTGATTATTATTTAGAATGAGGACTCCATTATGCAAAACAGTGATACAAGCAGGTGTGATCACCCTTCCGTTGTCACTAAACTTTGGCGCCGTATAAATCACATCATAGGTTTGCCACTCACCTGGTTTGCGGCAAGCGTTTACAAGCGGGATCGATTGTTTGTAAATAGATCCTGCTTGGCCGTTGGAATACGTCTGGCTCTCGTAGCTGTCCAGCACTTGCAACTCATACCGCTCTTGCAAAAAAATTCCGCTATTGCCACGACCCTGGCCTTCGCCCTCCACATTTGCAGGTGACCGCCACTCAATGTGCAACTGGATGTCTCCAAAAGTTTGTTTCGTTTTGATATCGCCGGCACCTTTTACCACCGTAATGGCTCCGTCTTTAATCTCCCATTTGGCATCAGCGCCACTCAGGGTACTCCACTTGCTTAAATCTTTTCCGTCAAATAGTTGGATAGCGTCGGAAGGTGCCTCGCCCGGATTTACTCCTGCCGTGATTTTCTTTGGTTTGAGATCCCATACCTCCGTCACTTTAGGGTCAAGCGATTCGCGGGGCTGACCTTGGGCAATAGCCCCGGCAGAGACCACACAAAAAGCGAAAACAATTGTCTTGTTCATGTTGAGTTTTTTTATTGTTGAGAAAAGTAGGCAATTCAGATGAGAAGTTGAGGAGATGAGAAAATGAGAACAGAATTCTCAACTACTTGTTCAAAGATCTGCCCCAGTGGTCAATGAGTCTTTTTGGATTTCTTACGTTTCGAACTTTTTGTAGTGACGAGTACGACACCATCTCTGCCCGCTTCTCCATAGCGGATTATCGCAGAATCCCCTTTCACAACGCATATACTTTCAATTTCGTCGGGTTTGATCTTTAGGAATAAGTTTTTTTGATTACCGTCAGACACCTTCACACCATCTAAAATATAAAGGGGTTCGGCCTTTTTTGTGATGGTGGGATCGTCCGGACTAGTTTTTTTCTTGTTATCCTGCGCCTGAATCAAGAAGGAAGCGAGCATCAGCGTAAACACAAGTGAAATCTTCATGGTTCTTAATTTTATTAAAAATAATGAAAACTTTAAGATTTAGTCGATACTATACCGATCAATAATGTCCTGACTTATCAGCTTGTAAATCGCGGCAAGATTTTCATCGTTTTGGAGAAATTCAACGTGCCTGTCAAGTATTTCCAGATCGCTGCGCATGGCAGGACCCGTCTGTGCATCTTCTGGACCTATCGTTAAGCTCTTATTGATCGTTTCGTTGATCAGGGGCTTGAGTAAATCAAAACTCAAACTGTTTTTTTGTAAAATATCTTTCGATAACGTAAGCATGTGATTGACGAAATTCGAAGCAAACACGGAGGCAATGTGCAAGGCTTTACGCTCTTCGGAGCCAATCTTTCGTACCTGGTTGCTGATGGCGTTCGCCAAGGCCATCATGGTTTTTTCAGTGTTCTCATTGTTGCTCTCAAGGAAGATGGGTACGGTTTTAAAATCAACACGCTTGTTCTTACTAAATGTCTGCAGCGGATAAAATGACCCGATGTTTTCGATCGCCGCAAATTCCAACACATGCAACGGCTGACTGCCGGAAGTGTGCAGCAAAAAAGCTTCATCCGGCAAAATAATTTCGGTCGCAACTTCTTCAATGGCATCATCACTGGTGGCGATGATGAATACAGAAGAGCCACTTGTTGAAAAATCAAGGGTGGCTTTGACTTCGGCCTGATACAATCTGCCAGTCAGGGCTTCGGCATGCTTTGGGTTTCGGCTATACACTTCTTTTACCGTGAACCCCGCATTATCCAGGGCAGGTGCCAGGTGCCAGGCGAGATTTCCTGAACCGATGAATGAAACTTTTACGTGATCTGGCATGAATGAAGAATAAAGAAATAACGAAGATTCCTTCTTTGCGTTGCGGAGGCACAAAGAGCTTTGCTAAGCGTTTACTTTGTACAACTCACCAAGTTTTTCTGATACAAAATCAATTTCTTTTAGCGTATTGTACTTGCTAAAAGAAAATCGAATGGCCCCTCTCTTTGAATTTGGATAAAGGGCACCGAGTACATGTGAACCGGTGGCCGCACCACTGCTACAAGCACTTCCTCCCGAGGCCGATATTCCTTGCAAGTCCAGGTTGAACAATAACATGTCGTTCTCCTCCGATTCGGGAAGACTGACATTCAGCACCGTGTATAGACTCCCTTCGAGATTAGATGAATCACCATTAAACGAAATACCTGGAATATTCTCCCTTAATTTTTCAATCATCCGCGACTTCAAAGCTTTGATCTGTAACGTATGTTCGGTCATGTCGCGATATGCAATTTCGAGCGCTTTTGACATGCCGATAATGCCATACACGTTCTCAGTACCGCCCCGCATATTTCTTTCCTGAGCACCGCCGTGAATGAATTGCCCGATTTTGCGGCCCTTTCGAATGTACATGAAGCCAATTCCCTTTGGGCCGTGAAACTTATGTGCGCCGGCCGTCATACCACACACATGTAATTCTTTCATATTATGTTTATAGTGCCCCATGGTTTGCACAGTGTCGGAATGGAAGAATGCCTTGTGGTTCTTAGTAAGTTCACCTACCCGCTGGATTTCCAAAATGTTTCCTATTTCATTGTTGGCATGCATGAGTGATACCAGTGCGTTGGGGTACTGTTGCAAAAGTTTTTCAAGGTGAATCAGGTCGACGTGGCCTTTTTCATCAAGGTCAACATAGTGTAATTGTATGCTCCTTTGCTTTTCCAATACCTCCAGCGTATGGGTTACAGCGTGATGTTCGATTGGCGTGGAAATAGCATGTTTAATCTCGTATGATTGAATGCCACTTATAATAAGTGTATTATCGGCTTCTGTACCTCCTGAAGTAAAGATAATCTCACCGGGTGTGCAGTTGAGCAGTTCGGCTATTTTCTTGCGCGCCGATTCAATAGCTGCCCGCACCTTTCTTCCGTGGGCATGCGAGGAGGATGGATTGCCAAAGTCTTCCAACATGAAGGGTCTCATTGCCTCAAACACATCCGGATCGAGGGGAGTAGTAGCGGCATTGTCAAGATAGACACTCATTGGGATCAGGATCAGGATTAAAGGATTTAAAGATTAAAGGATTATAGGATTAGGATTTCTTGGATTTGATTTATCATTCTCTTTGCAAGTTCATTGGCTTTCTTTTCATTTTGTGACTCTGCGTAGATTCGGATGATTGGCTCTGTATTCGATTTGCGCAGGTGTACCCATTCTCGTTCCTTTTCAAAATCAATCTTTACCCCGTCTGTGGCGTTGATCTTTTCATTTTGATATTTTGCCTTCATGTCTTCCAACACCTGGTCAACATTGATGCGCGGCGTCAATTCGATTTTATTCTTCGAGATGAAGTAAGAAGGATAGGTTTTCCGCAACTGGGATACTTTCAATTTCGATTTAGCCAGATGGGTAAGAAACAAGGCGATACCGATCAACGCATCGCGGCCGTAATGAAAATCGGGTACGATGATCCCGCCGTTGCCCTCTCCGCCGATGACTGCCTTTGTCTCTTTCATGGCATTCACCACATTCACTTCGCCAACTGCAGCAGCAGTGTAGCGACCACCTGCCTGTTCGGTGACATCGCGCAGGGCGCGCGACGAAGAAAGATTGGATACCGTATTTCCTTTTCTCTTGCTCAACACATAATCGGCCACCGCCACCAGTGTGTACTCTTCACCAAAAGGTTTACCATCTTCCTGGATCAGCGCAAGCCGGTCTACATCCGGGTCGACCACAATGCCCAGGTCACATTTTTCCTTTTTTACCAAACGGCAGATTTCTTTCAAGTGCTCCGGCAGGGGCTCGGGGTTGTGCGGAAAATGCCCGGTGGGTTCGCAGTAAAGTTTTTTTATTTTTCTCACCCCCAGCGCTTCTAAAAGTTTTGGAACCGCTATGCCTCCTGTGGAATTGACAGCATCTACGGCAATTCTGAATTTCGCTTTCCGGATCGCCCTCACATTCACCAATGGATGTTTCTTTATCAACTCAATGTGCGTGTCGATGTAGTGGTGCTTCTTTTCATAACGGCCAAGTTTCGTAACGTCTGCAAAATGGAATGATTCATCGTGCGCTAATTTCAAAATGGCAGCCCCATCTTCCGCAGAAATAAATTCACCCCGTTCATTCAGCAGTTTGAGTGCATTCCATTGAATGGGATTGTGGCTGGCAGTCAGAATAATTCCACCACTTGCTTTTTCAAGCGCCACAGCAATTTCAACCGTGGGTGTTGTGGAGAGGCCAAGATCAATCACATCCAGCCCAAGTCCCTGTAAGGTGGCGCTTACCAAAGCACTCACCATCTCTCCCGAAATGCGGGCATCGCGACCGATAACCACTTTTTTTCCTTTGCGGGATAGGATCCAAACGCCAAAGGCAGCGGCAAACTTTACAGTATCAACAGGAGTAAGGGCATCGCCAGGAAGGCCACCAATAGTACCACGAATGCCGGAAATAGATTTGATGAGGGTCACAGGATTAATGAAAATGTGACCACAAAACTAAACAGGAATTAGTGATTTTTTACCGGAGGCATGGGCTCCAGCAGCACATCCTGTTTGTCAGCATTGGGGCAGGACTCTCCTTCACCGATCGTTCGGCCACAGTAACCGCATGCAATACCTTCTTTAGCAAGAAAAGGACTCTGGGTGGCACACGTGC
>JANYKP010000498.1 GCA_025358195.1 Cyclobacteriaceae bacterium | reverse complement strand
ATTTGATTGATAAACAACGCTTTGGCACTCGTATTGACCATATTGAGCATCTTTGAAATTTAACAAACGGCACGCCAAAGGTGTGTCACATTGGCATTTATATCATGTTTAAATCCCTAGAAATCGCCTCAAACATCCAGGAAGACTCAGAAGAACTTGTGCAGTTGATTAATCCTGAACAAGAATCTGACTTAAAGCCGGAAGACCTTCCGGAAGAGGTCTCGATACTGCCGATCAAGAATACGGTTCTTTTTCCCGGTGTTGTTATTCCGATAACAGTAACGCGGCAAAAGTCCATCCGTCTTATTAAAAAGGCGTACCAGGGCAACCGAATTGTCGGGGTGATTGCACAGAAGAATAAACAGATGGAGGAACCCGCCCTCGAAGATGTGTATCGTTTTGGAACGGTGGCACGCATCATTAAGATGCTGGTGCTACCCGATGGCAACACGACGATTATCATTCAGGGTAAGAACCGTTTTTCCGTACGGGAATTTGTTCAGGAAGATCCGCACCTCACCGCCCGGATCGATTTGCTGATTGAACCAAAATTGAATCTGGACAGCAAAGAAGTGACGGCCTTGGTGCAGTCGCTTAAAGATGCAGCGTCAAAGATACTTCGTCTCAATCCGGAAATACCGCAAGAGGCGCAAATGGCGCTCGACAATATCCAAAGCACATCGTTCCTGATTCATTTCCTTTCCTCCAATCTCAACGTGGAGGTTAGCGAAAAGCAAAAAATTCTTGAAACATCAAATATCATTGATCGTGGTACGCTGCTGTTGCAGTACATGCTCAAGGAAATCCAGATGCTGGAGATCAAGAGTGAAATTCACAAGAAGGTACATACGGATATAGATCAACAGCAGCGCGACTATTTCCTACGTCAACAAATCAAGGTTCTTCAGGATGAGCTCGGCTATGATGGCCCGGATAAAGAAATTGAAAAACTACGCAAAAGAGGTCTTGACAAGAAGTGGCCGAAAGCAGCCATGGATCATTTTAATAAAGAACTTGACAAGCTTCAGCGAATGAATCCGCAGGCAGCTGAATTTCCAGTCTCCATGAATTATGTTGAGTTGATGCTCGATCTGCCCTGGGAAGATTTTACGAAAGACGATTTTGATCTTAAACGTGCAGCAAAAATCCTGGATAAGGACCACTTCGGACTGGAGAAAGTAAAAAACAGGATACTCGAATACTTGGCCGTGCTCAAATTGAAGCAGGACATGAAAGGTCCGATCCTTTGTTTGTATGGCCCTCCCGGTGTTGGTAAAACATCGCTGGGAAAGTCCATCGCAAAATCATTGCAGCGCAATTATGTACGCATATCGTTGGGTGGCGTCCATGATGAAGCAGAAATTCGCGGCCATCGCAAGACGTACATCGGCGCCATGCCCGGAAAAATTATTCAAAACATTAAAAAGGCAAAATCCTCCAACCCGGTATTTGTACTGGATGAAATCGACAAGATTCGTACTGATTTCAGGGGCGATCCATCTTCAGCATTGCTTGAAGTTCTGGACCCTGAACAGAACAATACGTTCAACGATAATTACCTGGAAGTAGAGTATGATCTTTCAAAAGTCTTGTTTATTGCAACCGCCAACGCTTTAGACACCATCCAACCCGCTTTGCGCGACCGGATGGAAATCATAGAAATCACGGGCTATACGGTGGAAGAGAAGTTGCAGATCGCGTTGAAGCATCTTGTCCCGAAGCAATTGAAAGAACATGGACTGAAGCCGGCGGATGTCAAGTTTACAAAGGAAGCGTTGCTTAAGATCATCGAGCATTATACACGTGAGTCGGGTGTCCGCAATCTTGAACGAAAAATCGGATCGGTCGTGCGAAGTGTAGCAAAAGCGGTGGCGATGGAGGAGAAAGCAGAAAAGGATATCCTGGAGGCGTATGTTGTAAAAATTCTTGGTCCGGAGATTTTCGATGAAGAACTCTACCAGGACAATGAGACCGCGGGTGTTGTCACGGGCCTCGCATGGACACAGGTGGGAGGTGATATTTTGTTTGTCGAATCCAGCGTGAACCGGGGAAAAGGACAGCTTACGCTCTCCGGTCAGTTGGGTGATGTGATGAAGGAATCGGCGGTTGCGGCGTTATCCTATTTGAAATCCAACGCAGAGACACTTGACATTGATCACCGTGTTTTTCAGCAATACGATTTGCACGTACATGTTCCGGCAGGTGCCGTACCAAAAGATGGGCCTTCCGCAGGCATCACCATGCTTACTTCACTCGCTTCTATTTTCACACAGCGCAAAGTGAAATCAAAACTGGCGATGACCGGGGAGATCACCTTGAGAGGAAAAGTGCTGCCAGTGGGAGGCATTAAAGAAAAGATACTGGCGGCAAAACGGAGTGGCATAAAAGAAATTGTGCTAAGTTCTAAAAACCGCAAAGACATTGAGGAGATTGAAAAGCATTATCTCAGAGGATTAACGTTTCATTACGTTACGACTGTTGAGGAAGTGTTAAAAAAAGCGTTGTTAAAGGAAAAGGTAAAACACCCGGTAGAGTTCAGCCTGACCGAGGAACGGAAAAGTTGATCCTGACCTTTACATAAATTAACACTGTTTCCAAGGTGCGCTCTGTTTGACCGGCAATTCTTCACGGCTACCTTTGTTACTTCAAACTTTTAGCAAATGATGAACTCCAGTGCGTTAACGCCTAAGCAAATTGTAGCCGAACTAGACAAATACATCGTTGGTCAGGATGATGCCAAGAGAAATGTTGCCATCGCCCTGCGCAACCGCTGGAGACGAATGAATGTGCAGTCAGAGATCCAGGAGGACATCATTCCCAATAATATTTTGATGATAGGCGCCACGGGAGTGGGCAAAACAGAAATTGCCAGGCGCCTCGCTAAAATTGCAGATGCCCCGTTTGTAAAAGTAGAAGCTTCAAAATTTACCGAGGTGGGTTACGTCGGTCGCGATGTTGAAAGCATGGTGCGCGACTTGGTGGAACAGTCTGTAAACATGGTCAAGGCACGGAAGAAAGAAGAAGTCAAAGGAAAAGCAGCTGCGATCGTGGAAGAAATTATCCTGGACGCATTGATTCCCGCGATGAAATCCACAAACTCCAGGACCACCTTCCCGTCCGTGACTGATTCCAACGAAATGCCCTCGAGCGATGTCGAATTAAATGAACGTACCCGCAACCTATTCCGGGAGAAGATCAAGAATGGTGAATTGGAAGACCGGAAAATAGAGATTGACATCAAGCAAAGCGGAGGTGGAAACGTAGGTATGATCGGTGCGGGTATGATGGACGAGGTTTCCATGATGAATCTGCAGGAAATGATCAATGGGATGATGCCCAAAAAAGCCAAGAAGAGAAAGGTAACGGTGGCCGAAGCGCGTAAAATTTTGTTAGAGGAAGAAGCGGCCCGCCTTATTGATATGGATGAAGTGAAAGAAGAGGCATTGCGAAAAGCGGAACAGGCCGGGATCATTTTTATCGATGAAATTGATAAAATCGCTTCCAGTCATCAGAAAGGCGGAGGACCGGATGTGAGCCGCGAAGGTGTGCAGCGGGATTTACTTCCTATCGTGGAAGGGAGCACTGTCAATACCAAGCATGGGGTAATTAAAACGGATCACGTCCTTTTTATCGCGGCAGGCGCCTTTCATGTATCAAAACCTTCTGACCTGATTCCTGAATTGCAAGGTCGCTTTCCAATACGCGTTGAGTTGAACAGCCTTGGCAAAGAAGATTTTGTCCGGATCCTGAAAGAACCTAAGAATGCGCTGACCAAGCAGTACATCGCCTTGTTTGAGGCAGAGGGTGTTGAAATCACGTTCACGGATGAGGCGATTGACGCCATTGCAGAGACGGCTTTCTTCATCAATGCTGAAATGGAAAACATTGGCGCCCGAAGGCTGCAAACCGTGATAAGCCGGCTCCTCAATGAGTATCTCTTTGATGTACCCGATAAGATTGTGGCGGGCAGTAAACTTGAAATTTCAAAGGAAATGGTGGTAGAGAGGCTCAGCGGGCTGGTGAAGAATAAAGATCTGAGTGAATATATATTGTAAATTTCTGGATACGTTTCGGCTTCCGCTGCTAAAAAAAAGATGTAGAAATCTCTACCCAAATTTCTACGCTTTCGGGTAATCAAAAAATAAAAGTTTGCCACAACCGCGCTTGGCTGCTTTCCAGGAAGTAATATTTAACTCGGCGGCAACCACGCCTGCGGTGGGAACGTTCTCAATGGTTCCATTAAGCAAATCATTGGCGAAGTCGGTGATTCCCGGATTATGACAGACGATCATGACACAACTATTCTTGTCTGGGACTTTGTGTAGAAATTCAAGCAGCGTCTCTTCCTCGGCATTATAGAGCCTTCTTTCTATTTGAATTTCATTAGCCGGATACCCAAGATTTTCGGCTATTACCTTAGCGGTAGTCAATGTCCGCAATGCTGGACTTGCGTAGATAGCATCCGGAACCACCGATCGTTCTTTTAAGCGATTGCCCATCCGTGGGGCATCCTTTTCTCCCCGTTCGTTGAGTGGCCGATCAAAATCATTCAGGTCAGGATCATCCCAACTGGATTTTGCGTGTCGTATCAGGTATAACGTTTTCATTTCAAATTTAAATTTAACCAAACTGCGTTTATCTTTACACCTTCCACAACTTATGGCCGATAGACCCCTGCGAAAGGAAATTAAGTACGCTATCCTCTACAGGTTTGTCCGGTTCCTGATCTTTGCTTCAAACCTGATGCCACGAACCTGGTGGCTTGCGTTCTGTGGATTCCTGGGGCGGGTAGGACATCTGGTCTCACCAAAGTCCAGGAACCTGGCAATCACACATTTGGGCATGGCATTCAGTAAAGAAAAGACCACTGCAGAGATCGGCAAACTCGCCGTTCAGATGTTTGTGATGCTTGGCAAAAATGCGGGCGAAATACTGAGGGCTACCTATGTTAAATCATTGGCGGACCTTGAAAAGTTTGTCGTAGTCGAGGGTTATGAACATGCAGAAGCAGCCAAGGCCAAAGGAAAAGGGATTATTTTCCTGCCCAATCATCTCGGGGCGTTTGAATTGATGGTCACCTTTGTTGCCTTGCGCGGGTTTAAACCCATGGTGATTGGAACTCCATTGAAAGATGAACGGCTTAACTCGTTGATGGTTAATTATAGAAATGCCCACGGTGCTATTCCTGTGGAACGCGGCAAGGAGACTCTCCGGTTGTTCAAAGGACTGAAACAAGGAGGTTCGACAGCCGTATTGATAGATCAGGATACAAAAGTAAAAAGCCGCTTTGTTGACTTTTTTAACAGACCGGCCTCCACACCAGTGGGTGCTGCCATCCTCGCGCTAAAAACAGGAGCCACCATTTTGCCTGCCTATATCCACCTCGGCAAAGATAATCTCCAACATATTCGCTTTCTTCCGGAAATTCCGTTGGAACTGACCGGAGATGAGGAGACGGACCTGATACGCAACACGCAAAACTATACCCGCTATATTGAGAAAGTCGTGAGGGAGCACCCGGAGCAATGGGTATGGATGCATGAACGCTGGAAGACAAAACCAGGGGAAGAAATCCAATAAGGATTTTACGTGTTAAAAGAACTTTATGCGTCTCGGTGTGTTTCAAATGAAACGTCAACTTAACTTCAGCTACCTATGATTCCAGTGAAAGGCTACGCAGCACAAACGGCGACCACACCATTGTCACCTTTTCGTTTTGAACGGAGGGAGTTGGGCACGATGGATGTCCTGATTGACATTTTGTATTGTGGTGTTTGCCATTCGGATATCCATCAGGCGCGCAACGAATGGGGAGGATCAATTTTTCCGATGGTGCCGGGACACGAAATTGTTGGTCGGGTCAGCAAAGTTGGCAGTGGAGTAAAAAGTTTCAAAGCGGGAGATCTTGCGGGTGTTGGTTGCTTTGTGGATTCCTGCCGGACCTGTGACAACTGTCAGGAGGGACTTGAGCAGTATTGCGACAAGGGCATGACCGGCACCTACAACAGTTATGAGAAAGATGGCAAGACTCCTACCTATGGTGGTTATTCT
>JANYKP010000475.1 GCA_025358195.1 Cyclobacteriaceae bacterium | reverse complement strand
TTTTGATTTTGCCGTGCGTATCACTTCCTTATAAAATTCAGGTATGTTAAACCAATGGATGGCCTGCCCTACCGTGATAAGATCAAAAGTGGATTCCGGGAAGGAAGTTTTTTCGGCGTGTGAAACGGAATAATAAATATTCGCTGCAGCGGGAGCATTTCTTATTTGATTAACACTGCTGTCTGTCGCGAAGACTTCTTTGAAATGGGGAGCAAGATCCCGGGCCACTTGTCCATTGCCCGTGCCGCAATCCCATGCCGTTCTTTTATTTTTTACCTGCGCTAAAATAAAATCATATAGGTCGGCCGGGTAGGTCGGCCGAAACGCAGCATAACCGGAGGCGTGACCGGAGAAACGATCTTTCATTTTTGTTATTATTTTATGTAACCCGGGCCACGAACGCATCTGCCCGGTGTCGCGCCCGTATGTTCGCCATCTTTTAATACAGGAACGCCGTTCACAAAAACGTGCAATACACCGGTAGCATACTGGTGTGGGTTTTCAAACGTGGCATGATCCTGAATTTTTTCCGGATCAAAAACGACGACATCAGCAAAGTAACCCGGTTTGAGCGCTCCTCGCTTGAGGATTTTCAAATGACCCGCCGGCAATGAAGTCATCCTTCGTATGGCCTCTTCCAGGCTCAACAATTTCTCTTCCCGAACATACTTGCCCAAAATTCTCGCGAATGTACCGTAGGCACGTGGATGAATGCCCTGGTCGGTAAAGTTTTTGGTAAGGGCCGGGGCGCCGGCATCCGAGCCTACACTCACGTAAGGTTGCTGCAACATGCGCCTCATGTTCTCTTGCGAAATAAGGAAGTAAACCGCCCCGATTGGCGACCGGTCCGCCACCAATAAATCCAAAACCGTCTCGTCAGCATTCTTTCCGTGAAGACGTGCTACCTCATCCAATCGCTTGTTGTTGTACAGTTTGGCCAGCGAATCTTTTCGGAAGCCCGACATCATCACATCTTTCGGGTCAGAATTCCTGGTGGGGATCCCATGCTCCATATCATATACTATCTTCCTTCTCGTCACTGGATTACCAATTCGCTTGAGGAGCTCCTTAAACCCTCCTTCCTGGGCCCAGTTGGGTACACGCTCTTTTAATCCGGTAGCGCTGGCGATGTACGGATAGACATCAGCAGAAATTTCTAGTCCGGCTTTTCGGGCGCTGTCTATTTTAAAAAGCACCGTGTCAATCTTATTCCAGTTGCGCTGATGATTGATCTTCAAATGGTAAATCTCTGCCGGTATATTCGCTTCTTTGGAAATGCGAAATGTTTCATTCAACGCTTCCAGAATTTTGTCGCTCTCGCTCCGCATGTGGGTGATGTACATGCCTCCATACTGACCTGCTACTTTACAAAGTTCGATGAGCTCCTCCGTGGACGCAAAGGTGGCTGGCGCATAAATCAGTGATGATCCCACTCCCATGGCGCCTTCTTTCATTGCATCTCTCACCAGCTTTCTCATCTGCTGCATTTGAATTGAAGTGGGTTTCACGTTTTCGTATCCAAGAACATAGGTACGTACCGTGGTGGCACCAACAAACGAAGCAAAATTCGGACTTACGCCCATTTTCTCCAGATGATCAAAATATCCTCCCAGGGTCGTCCATCGATGGTCACCTTTTTTTCTCTGGCGTGGTCCGGGACTTAACCCTTCGCCGAAAACCTCCAGTGTAACACCTTGTTTAATGTCGCTCACGGCGCGACCATCCTGTAACAAGGTACCATCGGCCCAGCTCAACATGTTAATAAAACCCGGAGCGATAGCGAAGTTGGTAGCACTTATTTCTGTTTTGCCCTTGGCAGAAAATAAATCACCGATGGCGGCAATCGTGTCGGCCTGAATGGCTACATCGGCGACAAATGGTCTTGATCCCGACCCATCATAGACGGTCCCCCCTCGCAATATGATATCGTATTCCCGAGGCTGAGCTTGCCCATAAAAAGAAAGCAGCAAACAGATAATGGGCCAAACAATCTTTTGTCTCATGGAATTTTTATAAACTCAAAGTACACCATCTACAACGCCACGCGCAACAAAATGTCGAGCATTTCTTTATAGAGCTTGGCAGCCAGCATCGCCGTAATGCCCGAGGGATCGCGGGTGGGATTGAATTCAACCAGATCCGCACCTACGACATAGCCCCTGACGTTTTGTAAAATGGAAATAACTTCACGTGAGGAGAAGCCTCCCGGCTCATGATGGGAAACACCAGGTGCGAAAGCAGGGTCAATGACATCCATGTCCAGTGAAATATAAACCGGGCCCTGGAATTCAAACCGGTATGATGGATCAAAATTTTTCATCTCGATCACCTCCACACCAAACCGGTTAGCCTG
>JANYKP010000462.1 GCA_025358195.1 Cyclobacteriaceae bacterium | reverse complement strand
TGTGACAATCTGATAGGCTGTATTAATATTTCCACCGAACCAACCCCGGGCGTCGGTATTGGATAAGAACCAACCTACCAGCAAGGGTACGATGATGTATGTAATTGTATAGAAGAACGTCTCCAGGCCATAGTAATAATTACGTGTTAAATCGTGCGTATTGTTCAATGCCAGGAAATCCCGGTTGGCCCAAAAGAAACCAAATGAGCAGCCCATCAGTAAGCCGGCAACACCGACTCCCGTGACGGAAAGACTTTCCATGCTCATCATTACGAGCATTGAGAGTCCGCTCAGCAGCATTCCGAAACTGTAGAGATTGACAATTTTCACCCGGCTCAGCAAAAATCCATTAACCAAAAAGGTAATGGGTATCCCCGTGTACACCGAGAGCTGATAAATTGCGACAATCCGCGGATCATTGGAGCTGCGCATTATATAAGCGCCGACGAATATGTCAATTACCGGAAGGGCAAATGCATAGATCATGTTTGTCATTAGCAGCACACGCATGGTGCGTGGCATTTCGAGAAAATAACCGTACTCCTCGCCGGGCTTCTTAAGTAGTGCGGTGACCGTCATCTTATAGTGGGAGTGAGTTGAGAATTTCCTTTATAGAGAATTCAGCGCCACAGATTACCTCATCGCTGGCCCCGTAATACATGTGTATGGTGTCCCCTTCTACGATGTGACCATTCGTAAATACCACGTTACCGAAGAAGCCGGTCAACTCATAGTCAGCCGTGGGCTCCATGATCGGATGTTCACTTCTGGCAAGGACCTTGGAGGGATCATGCAGGTCAAGCAGCAAAGCGCCCAGGCAATAGCGATGGTCAGCATTAGCGCCATGGTAAATTTCCAGCCAACCTTTTGATGTTTTAATTGGCGCAGCGCCTGCACCAACGCGCGTTCCATCCCACATGCCGGGCCGCGTTGCAGCAATACATTTATGATTACCCCAATGAAGGAGGTCGGGGGATTCGGCTAACCATATATAATTACCTCCCAGCTGTGGACTGCTCGGACGATGCAGCGCGTAATACTTGCCCTCAATCTTTTCACTGAAAATGGCGCAATCCTTATTGTGTGGCGGGAAAATCATCCCTTTCCGGTCAAAGTTTTTCCAATCCCTGGTTTGGATCAATCCAACGCCTACTCCAAGGTGCGATACCATTGTATAGGTGAGGTGGTATGTTCCGGCTATTTCCGTCACACGGCAATCTTCAATACCATAGGCTTCCAATGCATCTTTGCCGAAGATGGACTGACAACCCGGAGGCTCCTGAAACGATTTTCCATCATCGCTGCAAACCAGTCTAAGATGAGATAAAGTGGTAAGATAATCTTTTGATTTATAGCGAATTATACGCGGATCAGTGAAGTCTAGATTAAGATCAGTTTTATCAAACCTGAGGATTTCAATTGCCCCCTTGTCGTTGTAGATGGGAAAGCTTACTTGACCCTCCGTCTGCTCCGGACGTTCGGCTACTCTCAGCAAAAGCCAGATTTTGTTCTGAAACCTGAAAACTCCCGGATTGAGCAGGCATTCGATGGTCATGGCAGCACTGCTTGGCTTGAGATCCCTTGGCCGTATCAATGGGTTTTGGTCCAGGCGCTTAGCAATATCAAGGACGGTGGGTTGTTGCATCGAATTAATCCGCAATCGAAATTTCAATCGATTACAACTGCAATTTTGCCAAATGCGTCCCCTTCGCTGTCCATCATTGCTTTTAATAAGTACGCCCTGTTATAAATAATCATTGAATTGAGAATACAGAGGACATATAAGTACGGAGAGGACAACTTTATAGGTTTGACACCGCCAGATGTCCTACGTTTGTAGTGGAAAGCTTGGATGAGGGGCTTTGATCATGGTTAGCATTCTACTCTTCTTTACACTTTTTACCGACTTGATTCAGGGAGACACGGCTTCACCCTGGCCGTTTCAGCATGTTGATAAGCGATCAAAACTGTCCAACAGCGCTATCACATCCGTCTATATGGACCGGTATGATCATGTTTGGTTAGGCACCTGGGATGGATTGGATCGCTATGATGGAAGCGCTATAAAGGTCTATAAACCTGACCCTTTTCTGAAAGGAACTATCAGCAACAACGTAATCCGGAATTTTCTTGAAGACGGTTATGGAAATTTGTGGGTCATTACCCATCAGGGAATCAATAAATACAACCGCACTACGGATTCATTTCAGACCTACCTCGATAGTCTCAATGATATTCCATTCCTGGAATATAATATTAGAGCCTGTGTTGGCGCTGACTCCGCTATTTGGACAAGTCTCATAGGAAAGGGTATAAGCAGATACTCGCCCAGCGATGATGTATTCCTTCCGGTAAAATTTGAAGGTATTAGTCATCAATGGCTCACTACGGTTGTTGACCTTGTAAACCATGACGGGCTATTGTACCTTCTTGGCCGCGATGGCAAACTTGTTTGCACGCTAGGCAACCGTGTGGTTTTCACCAAAGAATTAAAAGGCTCAACCCCATTTTCATTTCACAAATTCCTCAAGATAGGTCAGCGTTATTTTCTTGCGATGACCAACGACAAGGGCCAATTACTCTTGTACAACCTGGCCGAAATAGAAAAGGAGCCCGAGCCAATAGATCTCGGCAATGTTACCGTCTCTTCGCTGTCTGAAAATCGGGCACACTCGGCGATCTGGATTGGTACGGAATCGGGTGACATTTTCAAGGTCGAACAAGAGAATAACGGGTTTTCGTTAAAGCAAATGAATTCCTATTTTCCTACTTTCTCCCATGCCAAAATAAAAATACTGACCATCACGGAGACAAGCCAGGATTTGGTTTGGGTAGGCACCGATGGAGATGGCGTTTATAAATTCCTGACACGTCCAAAGGCATTTTACACAATTTTATCCGGTGCTGCTGAAAACGGTCAACTCTCACACAACATCATACGCTCCGTATATGAGGATGAATCAGGAACACTTTATGTGGGCACGCGGGGCGGTGGTCTCAATATTGTAAAGCCCGGCAATAATGCGACTAAAATAATCAATACAAGCAATGGCTTAAGTAACAATGCTGTACTGGCAATCAACAAAGATCATCAGGGTAACATCTGGATCGGGCTTGATGGAGAAGGCATTGACATGATCGAATCAAAGAGCGGCAAACTTTTTCATTTTCCACGTGATTTTGAGAATCTGAACGACCTGTCCTTTAGTTCTGTATACTCCATTTGTGTAGATGCATTCAATGATATCTGGCTGGGCACCAGCGGATACGGCATCATTCGCATGAAAGTTTCCAGAACTTCGGGTGGGAACTATCATCTGCAGGAATACGATCAATTGCACCACTCTGGCAGGGCGAAACAGATATCCATAAAAAGCAATGTTGTATATTCAATCGTCGAGGAGCGGCCAAACATGCTGTGGTTTGGAACGCGGGGAGGAGGGATTTATCGCTACAATGCATTGACAAAAGAAATTGAAGATCACATACAGTCCGATGCCGACAAAAAAAACAGCCTCTGCAATAATGACGTATTGAGCTTATACATTGACAGGCAGGAACAACTGTGGATCGGCACGAGTGGAGGATTGAACCGATTACACCTGGAAACTAAACCGTATCGGATAGACCATTACACCCAACGAGAAGGCCTGCCCAATAACACCATCCATGGCATACTGGAAGATGCTTCTTCCGGAATCTGGATTTCAACCAACCATGGCCTTGTGCTTTATAATCACATAAAGAATTCATTTAAGAATTTTGATACGAACGATGGCTTGCGGAATAATGAATTCGCCGATGGAGCTACCTTCAAATCGAAATTTTCAGAAAGGCTCTTTTTTGGAGGAATCGATGGTCTTGACATTGTGTATCCGTCAAAACTTAACGTATTGAATTATTTTCCACGATTGTCGGTGACTGAGTTTCAAGTCAGGAACGTGCCCATTGCTCCAGGTGATGCCAGCAATATTTTAACCAATAACATTGACTTTACGGATAACATTACGCTGAAGCATGATCAAAATTTTGTCAGCTTTTATTTTACCACGCTGGATTATTGGAACAAACAGAAAAGTGAGTACGCCTATTTCCTAGAACATTTTGATAAAGACTGGAATTTCATTGGTCAGCAACAGTCCGTAACACTTACCAACATTCCACCGGGTAATTACAAGCTTAGCATTAACTGCACCAACGAAAATGGAGTCTGGAATTCTGTGCCCAGGACGATCAACATCAGGGTGACGCCACCATTTTGGAAAACTAACTGGGCATATAGTATTTATATTCTTTTGGCCCTGGGGCTTCAATTGGGCATTGTACTCTATGTTCGTTGGCGGTGGCGGGCAAATAAGGCGTCAGCAATTGAAAAATTAAAAGCCTTTCAATTGAAAGAGCTAAATGATTATAAACTTCAGTTTTTTACAAATATTGCCCATGAATTTCGCACGCCGCTCACACTTATACTCGGACCCGTTGCCTCCTTGCTTCATAAAAGCAAAGATGCGGGAGAAACAAAACAGCTAAAAGGAATTTACAGTAACTCGCTGCGCCTCCAGAAGTTGATTGAGGAGCTCATTCAATTCCGCAAAATTGAAAGTGGTAAAGACAGTCTGCAAATTTCCGGGATTGATTTGGTTCCGTTCACACAGAAAGTAGTAGAATCTTTTCAACAGCACGCAACCGATCGTGAAGTTCATCTGGAATTTCATCCTGAACCTGATGCGCTCCCTGCCCTGGTGGATATCAAAAAGATTGAAAAAATATTAATTAATCTGATTTCCAATGCCATCAAGTACAGCATGAAAGGAGGGATGGTAAGCGTATCATTAAAGGAATCTAACAGCAAAGCCATTTTTGCTGTAAAAGATGAGGGTATTGGTATTGCCGAAGAAAACAAGGATAAAATATTTGAAAGTTTCTATCAGAATTCTGCGCAAATCATCGACACCAACGGTTTGGCCAAAAGTACGGGAATCGGCTTGTCGCTCACGAAAAGTCTGGTGCTTATTCACAACGGAGAAATACTTCTCATAAGCAAACCTGGAAAGGGGAGTACGTTCACCGTAGTTATTCCGATTGCACGGGAATTTTATCCGGATCAGCAGGAAGAAAACATAGGGATGCTATCCATGTCAAATTTGAATGAAAAAATATCCCTGGAATTTGAAACCGATCATTACCTGCTGGATCAACCTGAGAAAATAATGAATACGGTATTAGGCAAGCACCCGTATTCGCTCCTGGTGGTGGATGATAATGCTCAGATCACTTCCTTGCTGGAAAACATTCTGTCGGATAAGTATGCCATTCATAAAGCACAGAGCGGTAAACGAGCGCTTACCATCCTGGAAGAAGAAAGGATCGATCTGGTCATCAGCGATGTGCTCATGCCCGACATGGATGGGTTAACGCTCTGTAAGACAATCAAAGAGAATATCCAAACCAGTCACATACCTGTCATTCTGTTGACCGCGAAAGCTGAGATTGAAAACAGAATCGAAGGACTTCAAGTAGGCGCAGATTCATACATACCCAAACCTTTTCACCCAGAGCATCTTTTTATCCGGATTGAGAAGCTGATTGAACGGATGGAACTGATCCGAAAGAAATTTCAAAATTTGGCCGACGTGGAACTTCATCAGCTTCTCAATCCGGATAAAAAGATGCTCTGGGTGAAAAGGTTTGGGTATGTATGAATCTGCGCCTACTTGAAGTCCTTCGATTCTGTTTTCAATC
>JANYKP010000461.1 GCA_025358195.1 Cyclobacteriaceae bacterium | reverse complement strand
CTATGAAAATTGTGAAACCTGGGGAAATGCAAGGTGGTCAACACCCGGTGCTATCATTAACGGAGAATTAATAACCACCAACCTTCAACAGATCAATGTGGGTTTGGAGGAATTTGTAGAACATTCTTATTATGAAAAATGGGATGGACAACGTTTTAAAAAGGATAAAGTTGGCAATCCCCTCAGTCCAAACCATCCCTGGAATAAAGAAACAATTGCAAAACCCGGGAAGCAAAGCTGGCGGGACCGCTACACCTGGGACACCTGTCCTACGTGGGACCGAAACTGTGTAGAGGCCGGAGCTTATTCAAGGTTATATGTAACCGCCCTGGCCAACAAAATGGTTGAAAGACGATTTATAGAACCCACCGGTCACAGTCTTAAATTGAAAGTTCCTGCACATAAATTGCCGGCTGCCGAACTTGAGTGGCATATTCCAAAGTTATGGAATGCATTTGAAAGAAACCGGGCAAGAGCCTATGCAATTCCCTACTCGGCCCTGGTTGCGTTGGATAATTGGTATATAGCGCAAGATCTTCTGCGTAAAGGAGAAACGAAAATGTCTACGCCATTCAAAATACCAAAAAAGGGAACGCAGGTCGGTGTAGGATTTTGGGGCGCGGGACGCGGATTTTTAACGCATCATCTTATTATTGAAGACGGACGGATATCAAATTACCAGATCCTTACGCCGTCCACCTTGAATGCGGCCCCTCATACACCATGGGGTGCGCCCGGTCCATACGAAGAAGCGGTATTGAATACACCCATTCTTGAGCTGATCGATCCGGATAAAAAATTTAAAGGCATTGATATTTTGCGGGCCATTCGCAGTTTCGACCCCTGCATGCCCTGTACAACACATATTCAGGTAGCTGACAGCGATTACATGGTAGTAAGGGAAGTAACTACCTGCGCCTGCGGTGTTGAATAGCAATGAAAAAAATTCTTGTCGGTACGGTCGGTTACCATAACCTGGGCAATCATTCTTTAGGTCCTGCATTATTGCCCATGCTTCAAACAATAAGCTGGCCGGAAGGAACGGAGGTGGAAGAAATGAACTGGGGACCCATTGCCATCGTACAAAAATTCCAGTCGATGGATGCGCCCTATGACCGGATTATACTATTGGCTGCAATAGAAAGACGGGCAAGAGACATAGGTCATATTGACGTCTTTCGTTGGAAAGGCGGCTTACCCGATGCCGGGATGATACAAGCATGTATTGGTGATGCAGTGACAGGGGTCATATCCGTCGAAAATTTATTGATTATCGGCGAACATTTTAACGTATGGCCGGATGAAACTTTTATAGTAGATGTAGAACCAGGTCCTGAAAGAGCGGGTATTGAGTTTACAGCGGAAGTGCAAGCGGTTATCCCTGATTTTATCAGTACGATTCGTCACCTTTGCATTGCCGATAATGCTGAATCGATTAAATTTAAAGAAATATCAGGCGATGCCTTGACGGATGCGTAATGGAAAATACTCCGGATAATAGCGATCATGCAGCACTGGATGCACTTTTCTGGAAAGAAGAAATTCTTCAAATACTATATTGGATGGAAGGAGAAGCGTTAGCAGAAGCCATCCCATTCAATAGGCTATTGGCTTTATTGAATACCAATTCGGATAATTTGCTTGTCCATCTTATCAAAAATGAAGAAGCGGGTTTTATCATAAGAAAAACAAACGATCTCCATGAAACTGGCACCGTCAGCTTAACAGCTGCCGGTAAAAAGGAAGCAGGTCTTATTTTCAGGAATGCTTTTGATGGCATGCAAAAGGCGGGTCATGGAGAATGTGGCCCCGATTGCGAATTCTGTTATCACGATGGTGAAAAACTTGAAAATTGTGTTCATGACTGTGCCAGCAGTCATAGTCCGAAACATGCTCATTGAATTATGAATCATGTCCATTTTAGTGACACACAATACAATGATCTTGCTCAAAAAACGCAACGATTGATTGAGGAGGCCGAGCAACTCCCGGAATCCTATTCAAAGGAAATGGTCTTTTCTTTGCTGGAAAATTTTGACATGCTGCATAGAGAAGCACTCTCCCGCCTGTTGAAAATAATAGAAGCAAAGTCTCCCGAACTGCGCAGCGAAATGGAAGCTGATTTTGCCGTACAATCTTTATTTACATTATATGATTTGTTTGAAGACGGGCTTGTTTCCAGCAAGGGTGGGCCCATTCAACTGGATAAATTATCAAACGGTTCCGGTGCGGAGCTTGAAACTAAAATACGAATGCCCATCTGGATACCTGCCGGAAATAAAAAAGACCTCGAATCCGGGCAAATCTATTTTAAAGAATTTGAAGGCGTGAAAGTGCTTATCTGCAAAGTGGATGATAAGCTCTTCGCCATGCAAAGCAATTGCCCTGATTCTGTACTTTCGATGGAATTCGGGAAAATTGAAAAAAATAATTTAATCTGTCCATGGCATGGGTGTATCTATGATTTGCACACGGGTGCGAAGGCCGGGGATAACACCATAAAATTGAAGCACTATCCTATAACCCTGCATGAGGATGGAAATTTTTTGATAGGTTTCAATATCCGATAGTACGCCATAAAAAATCTCAAAATTTTAATTGCTGGAGTTGGAAATGAATTGCGGCAGGATGACGCTTTTGGTGTTTTGCTTGCAACCAAATTACAAAATGAAGCGGGTTTACCGGATTCGGTAAAAGTGATGGAAATCGGCTCTGCCGGCATCCACCTTGTTCAGCAATTATTTGATAAATATGATGTGTTGGTGCTGCTGGATGTTGTCCACTGGGGCGGCGAACCAGGAACTATTCATTTTAAAGAAATTGATGTTACAGATATCCGTCAATTACCCCCTGAAGAGAAAAATGAATTGCTGGCCGACATGCATTACATAAATCCATTGAAGGCTTTAATGCTGGCAAAAGCCTTGGATGTATATCCAAAAAAAGTAATTTTTCTCGGGTGCGAAACCGCTGAAAATGAAGAAATTGGCATTGGATTAAGTCCCGCAGTCACCAACGCCATCCCGATAGCCTTCAATAAAATAATACAATGGCTTGAAAGTATTTCAAAAAATTAATGCGATGATTCGCCCGTTTTAACAAAAACGTATGGGGCTAATTTTCTGCAGCTAACAGATACGCGGCAACTGATCTCCTGCAAGCATATTAACTACTCTTTTCCCGCCAATCTTACTCGTTAACACAACTTGTTTTGGATGTGCAATTACCACTTCTCCAATGATTGCTGCATTCTTCCCTTGCTCCAAGCCTTTTAACGTTGTCAAATATTTATCTGCAATTTTTTCGTCCACGATGCTTATAAAAACACCTTCGTTTGCAACATAAACAGGGTCGAGGCCTAAAATTTCGCAGGCCCCCGCTACCTGTTCATCAATGGGCAAATACTTTTCAACAATTTCAATCCCTACTCCGCCATCACGGGCTATTTCGGACAAGGTAGTGGCCACACCGCCACGCGTCGGGTCTCTTAAAAAATGTATCTGTTGGCCAAATTCATCCAGTAACGCCATTACTGTTTCATTAAGGGCCATCGTATCGCTGATAATATCCGATTCAAAAGTCAGCCCTTCGCGCACGGACATAATGGCGATTCCGTGTGTGGCGATATTTCCATTCAAAATAATCTTATCACCAGCTTTTATCCTGTTCAACCGGATGGAGGATGCAGGGTGCAATTGACCGATGCCGGATGTATTGATAAAGATTTTATCACCTTTTCCCTTTTCTACAACTTTGGTATCTCCGGTTACAATATGAACGCCCGCTTTTTGGCAGGCTGTTTTAATAGAGACCAGTATTTCCCAAAACTCCTCCATCCGCAAGCCTTCTTCCAATATAAAACTTAAGGATAAATATTTAGGAATCGCGCCGCACATGGCCAGGTCATTAACGGTGCCGTTCACAGCAAGTTCACCAATATTGCCTCCTGGAAAAAATATGGGTGAGACTACAAAACTATCCGTTGTAAAAGCACAGTTGCCAGGCAAATTCAAATAAGCCCCATCATGTTTTTCGTTCAAAAACGGATTATTAAATATTTCAAAGACGCCGCTTTCCAGCAACTTACGTGTAAGCAATCCGCCGCTTCCGTGCCCCAATGTGATGACATCAAAATCGAAAGCAGGCATGGGACATTGAAGTTGCATGCTTATTTTTTGTTGTGTCATGTATCAGGCCGGCGTAGTTTCCAGTGCTTGTGAAAAATGATAATAAGCGGCACAGGCGCCTTCAGAAGAAACCATGGGGGCACCAAGAGGAGAAGAAGGTGTACATTTCTTACCAAACTGCGGACATTCATGTGGCCTCATCAATCCCTTCAATACCTGGCCTGCCATACATTCCTTGCTTTCAATCGCCTTTTCAATCTGTATATCAAATTTCAGGTTTGCATCGTAACGTCGATAATTTTTTTGCAGTTCAAATCCGCTGGCCGGTATGGTGCCAATACCTCTCCATTCCCTGTCCTCCACTTCAAATACTTTTCTTAAAAGTTTTATAGCTGCTGCATTTCCTTCTGCCTTCACAACGCGGCTATACTGGTTCTCCAATTTGTACTCACCGTTTTCCAGTTGCCGTACCGCCATCAATATTCCCTGCAGCAGGTCCAATGGTTCAAAACCGGTGACGACAATGGGCACTTTATACTTTTCAACAATCGGATAATATTCAGAGATACCCATAATGGTACACACATGTCCAGCTGCGAGAAAGGCTTGTATCACATTTTGCTCATCATTTAAGACTGCCTCCATAGCCGGTGGCACCAATACATGCGAAGTAAGAATGGAATAATTGTTCACTCCCTGCTGTTCGGCTTGTATTACTGACAATGCATTCGCTGGAGCCGTTGTTTCAAAGCCCACTGCAAAAAACACAACTTCTTTATCCGGATTTTCTTTTGCCAGTTTCACAGCATCCAATGGTGAGTACATGATTCTCACGTCGGCGCCTTTAGCTTTGGATTGGAGCAAACTTTTTTTTGAGCCAGGAACTCGCAACATATCCCCGAATGAACAAAGTATTAGATTTCGTTCCTCCGCCAGGAAAATAGCTTTATCAATAAGGTTAAGGGGTGTAACGCAAACCGGGCAGCCAGGCCCATGCACCATCCGAATCTCATCCGGAAGCATAATCAATAATCCATTCTTCACCAGGCTGTGTGTTTGCCCGCCACATACTTCCATTATGGTCCATGGTTTCCGAACGATGGATTTAATTTCGTTAAGATATTGGCCCGCCAACTCGGGGTCGCGGAACTCGGATAAATATTTCATATACTTATCAATTATGTTTTTATATCAGCTAAACATCAGTTATAAATTTCATCCATCTCCCCGCTGCCTTCCAGAAACTTCAGTGTTTTCTGAGCTTCTTCCTCATCCACAATACTAAGCGCAACACCTACATGGACCAGCACATAATCGCCTTCTTTGGCTTCAGGCACAAGCTCTAGATTGGTTTCTTTGGTGATGCCGCCAAACAAGACTTTGGCCGTTCGCATCACACCTTCTACCCTGTTTGCTATGGATAGGATTTTACCTGGAATGGCTAAACACATATTTTTTGTTTTTAAGGGATGAATTTGCAAGTTTTTGTTCTTCAATAATATAACAACACAACTGACCAAATGATATGCACTCATCATTGGGTGATAATTGCTGGTGAATAAACAAATTTTGGTCAGGATTCAATTGTTTCCTGATTAGATCAACCAACAGTGCATTTTGAAAAACACCTCCACCCAATGCGATATTTTGAATATTTAGTTTCATCGTTATATTCTTTATCAGAACGGCTAACGAAAAATGGAATTTTGCTGCAATAAATCCCTTTTCTCTTCCCTGTATTACATCCGAGATCAATTCAGCTAACATTTTACGGGTAGAAATTTCGGAAGCGTTACTTTCATTATTGAAATAAGTTTCGGCTAAATGGAGCCCATGATCTCTGAAATAATTCAATGCAAGATTTTCCAGACCCATGGCCGCTTCTCCTTCATAAGAAGAAATATCTGATAAATCCAGCAACGAAGCCA
Organism: Cyclobacteriaceae bacterium; assembly: GCA_025358195.1. Lineage (GTDB taxonomy): Bacteria > Bacteroidota > Bacteroidia > Cytophagales > Cyclobacteriaceae > ELB16-189. The sequence continues at coordinate 9,048 of JANYKP010000461.1, read as the reverse complement.
CTGCATCAAATAACCTCCCGGCACTGGAAGTTTTCAGGTTCCCCTTTTTCTCTAGAATTTTCTGATAGGTAAACCATTCAGTCCCCGAAAACTTCTTTCTCAATAAAACCTCAGCACCTTCCAGCCCTACCGTTGCAGCAAGCGCCGACATGCGCGGTTCCCTTGCCATCTTATCTCCTAAAAGGTAATCAAAATACCCGAAGTGATTGCATCTTTGAAATTCGTTGTTTTCATAGATGAAGAATTCCCCGCCCCATACCTGTCCATCGTTGCCAAGCCCGACACCATCCCAGATAACACCTAAAACGGGTTTGTCAAAACTGAGTAAACTATTTTCTCCCAAGACTGCGGCAAAATGTGCTTCGTGGTGCTGATAATGTCTTACCGGAATGTTTATCGCTGTTGATAAATCTATTCCGTTGCTGGTAGAAAAGTAATCGGGGTGTTTGTCTGTAAGAATTATTTCAGGTTGGATATTTAACAGTCTATAAAAATGATGAAGGCAATGCTGGTAGTTTTGCTGCACATTATAATTATCAAGATCGCCAAGATATTGACTGATATAAATATTCTGTTGATGCGTTAGCGTGAATGTGCTTTTAAGCTGAGCGCCGGTGGCCAATATATTTTCAATGGGCACGGATACGTCTGGATTAATATACGTCGGTGCCAATCCCCGGGACCTTCTCATCACTATTTTCTGTGATTCGAACGGACTGAATTTTATGACGCTGTCATCCTGTGGCACAGCCACTTCCAGGTTGTTGCTAATAATAAAATCCGCCATTTTATTGAGCTGCGCTATAGCTTGCCCGTCTTCAAACACAATCGGCGAACCGCTAATATTAGCGCTGGTGGCAATGACGGGCTTTTTGAATGCGCTCAATAACAATTCATAAACGGGCGTATACGGCAGCATCACTCCAATCTGGCTTAAACCGGGCGCAATTTCCGCAAAACAGATATTGGATGAAGGGCTTTCCCTGAGTTGGAGTAACACTACCGGAGAGGAAGGAGCCGTTAAATATTCTACCTCAACCGGGCTTAATAACACATCACCTCTCAGCAGTTCTTCATCGGGATACATCAGTGCAAATGGCTTTGAAGGTCGCTGTTTAAAGTGCCGAAGGCGACTGATGCTTTCCTTATTGGCAGCATCGCAAATCAACAGGTAGCCGCCAATTCCTTTAACCGCTATGATTTTCCCCTGCTCAAGTAAATGGGCAGCGTTGCTTATAATTTTGTCATACTCCGTCAGTAGTAATTCTCCTTCATTTGAATAGAGCATCAGTTTTATTCCACAATCAGCACAAGAATTTGTTTGAGAATAATAGCGTCGGTCGGATGGCTTATCATATTCATGTCCGCAAGCCTGGCACATTTCAAAACTCCGCATGCTGGTATTCTCCCGGTCATACGGCAAACGATGGATAATGGAATACCGCGGACCGCAGTTGGTGCAGGTGATAAAGGGATAACCTCCCCGACGGTTAGAACCATCTTCATTTTTCAATTCTTTGCGACAACCTTCACACAAAGCGAAATCAGGACTCAGTAAAACCTGATAGGCTCCTTCATATTCACTGCTAACAATTCTGAATTCTTGAAAGCTACGATCAGCGGTTTCCTTGATAATTGAAGAGGTGATATGAGATATTGCGGGCGCATCATTGATCAGCGATTCGTAAAATTCTTTTGCCGCGATTTCCGTCGCATTAAAAAAAATATGAACGCCATCAATGCCATTATAAACCTCACCCGTTACTGCAACGATGTGAGCCAAGCGATACACATAGGGACGAAAACCCACTCCCTGCACCTGGCCCATTATATGGATATGGTATGTCTTCATAGTGCAGTCAAAGTCGACTTTTAATTCACTACTTTATAAACTGACTAACGATCCAGAGAACTTATTTCCAAATTATTCTTCATTTTTTTTAAGTGTCATAAATGACTGAGCAAGGCAAAAATACCCGTCTAAATCTGACGGGTATTTTAAGTTCTGGTAAACCGAAGTGTTGATTAGATTCGTTGGCTCAATGCTAATCAAAGCGGTGCGAAAACAACCCTACACCTGGTCTTAACAATTTATTTCGAGCTAAGTAAATTATCCGGACGTTTGTAAAAATACTTTGGGAGTTCTGTGTCGAAGTCAAAGTCCGAAAACACATATTCCTCCAACACCTTGCCATTGCTCCAATATCGTATCCACTTATGGCTGATCATTAAACCCTTTACTTCTCTATGATCTGACCAATAAAACTCCTCCGGCAGATCTTTTCCTTGATCATTGTGATGATGGTATTCCATTTTGGTAATCAGCTTACTCTTATCATTCATGAAGAAAACCCATTTGTCTTTACCTACACCGGGTCTGTAACTTACATTTACCATTTGTGATTCCTGGTCGAGTAGTTTGATTTTCCCACCGTTTTCAACAATTACCCCGTCATCCTTTAGTTTAAAAGGCATCGAAAAGCGATAGAAGGCCATCGTCATATCACAATTCGGCTGACACCATTTGCCATCACACATCATTCCGAGTTCTTTTGCCTTTTCTTTTGCATTCACGAAGACATCTTTCTGCACGGCCCAGAAACCTTCCTTATCCTTGCCGATCGTGATAGGATCATTACCCGGTCTTTTTGCTTCCGCCATCAGTTCTACGTGACCGTTGATTTTTTCAAAATAAAAAGTTTCAAGTCGTTCACTAAGTTGTTCCCCTGTTTCTGCATAAAGTCGGTGCGTCCTGAAAAATTTACCATGGTCTACGCTGTTCCAGGTTTGCATTCCGCCGGATGCTGTCACCATTTGCTCCACCAATTGCTCTCCGGATGGAGCCTTCAAAAACTTATACCAAACAACTCCGCCCGCAATCACTAGCAGGACCGCCAGACCCGCGAACTTTATAATCTGGATTCTTTTGATGACGATCGGTTTGACGATGTCTTTGATCTCCAAAAGAAACCGGAAGGGAAATCTTCCTTCTTTCGGTTTTTCTATTTTTTGTCTTTGGATAGGCTGTTCCATAATGGTCTAGGTTAAAATTGTTTGAATTCAAGTATTGCTATTGCTCATCGCGAGGGTTCAAAATAATCGTCAGGAAACGTCGTGGTAAATTTAATTTCCTCATTCACATACGTTGTCGAGAGTCGAATTTTTTGTCGTAAGGAATCCGACGCGAAACTTTTTCTTTGTTGGTTGAGCTTTATCCCATCTATTTCTATGAATGCAGTATATTCGGTGTAATCATAACCATTGCCAAAGTCGAGAAAATTCGCGACAAGTTGATGCGTACCGGGGTCAAAATAATACCACCAGGTATGATATTTTGCTGAAGATCCAGCCCCTTCCTGATAGCTTATCTTTATTGCATTCACATCTTTCCCATTTGGCAACGTGGCCTTGCCCTCAAATGCATACTGAGAACCGGGATCTGGAAGTTTAAATGGCATGCACATTACATAATGAGATCCAAAAGCAGAGTTCCACGCGGAGTTTTTACTCGCTTCATCGGTCATGACTTTTCCATCTTCCAGTTTCCAAGCCTGCTGTCCGTTATTTAGTATCACAAAGCTCTTCCCGTTTTCTTCCCAGGAAATTCTTGCTTTAAAGCTGGGAAATAAATTATACTCGTGAAGTTGTCGAACGGTGCGGTATACGGTGCCTGTTGAATCCAGGTAGTTTGTAGTTTTTACATACTGTAGCCCTTTTTTTGACATCCATTTTTCCCACCCACCCGCATTTTCAATAGACTTCCTGATGATGTCTCCGGCTTCATTTTTTGGGAGATTTTCATAGGAAGCAAGGTAGGTTGTAAATGAATTTTCGGGCTTCTCAATCCCTGAAGCGGCATCACGTTTTGGTGCACATCCTGTAACCAAAATCAAAAAGACTATGATGCCTGTAAGCCAAGAATCTTTTTTTTCACTCATTTGGTTGGTCCATTTTATGCGCTTCGCCAAAGGGGTTAATCATCGATATAAAGCTGCGAAATTCTGCCGGATTTGCCAGCCAATATGACCTATCTTTTCAAGGATATTTATCGTCAACGGCCCCTATATGGTAGATTTAAATTTTTAGGGATAGCTTTACCCTATGCATAACGATGCACCATTAAAAATCAAACTATGAAAATAGCGGTAGCCGGAAAAGGAGGAGTAGGAAAAACGACGATCAGCGGCACGCTTTGCCGAATATTTGCCCGGCAAGGTAAAAAAGTGGTAGCCATTGATGCTGATCCTAATCCAAATTTATCGACTGTCCTTGGCCTTCGATGGGATGCCGCACAACCTAAGCCGCTCAGTACAGATATCTTAGAACGTGTTGAGGATGCGGACGGAAATAAAAGAATCATTGTGAAGTATCCTCTGGAGGAAGTCCTTGCGCAATACGGGCAGAAAGCGCCGGATGACGTCACCCTGCTGATGATCGGGAAGCCAGAAGTAGCCGGCAGTGGCTGTATGTGTGGCTCACACACCTGCGTGCGCGAGTTGGTACATTCTGCATTGGCCGATACAAATGACCATATCACTATTCTGGACATGGAAGCTTCCCTCGAGCATATGAAGCGAGGGACTTCTCAGCATGTGAATGTCATGCTCATCATCGTGGAGCCTTATTTTCGCTCCCTTGAAGCCGCTGCAAGGTTCAGAGACCTGGCAAATGATCTTGGTATTAAACACATATTCGTGGTTGCAAACAAAGTAAGGAACGAAGAAGGAGAAAATGCTATCCGCCAGTTTTGCTCCAAAATGAATTTAGACCTGAAGCTCGTTTTGCCCTTTGAAGAAAAAGTGACAGAAGCGGATTTACATGGTAATTCATTTTTTGATTATTCAAAAGAAAACGAGGTTGTGAATTCGCTGACCCGATTGGCGAAGGAACTTTCAAACATTTAAAAAATTCGCTCAGAATGCCAATTCTTTCAATCCCTTGAGTGCACTCAAGGTTACTTTTACTTTTTAATTTTTCTAGTTCTCTCAAACCCATAAACAGACTGCTCAAAAAAAGATTTTGGAAATTTTTCCTCACCCTTAATACCCAAATCAATTCCCTTAGGATCTTTTGTCAAATGCGCTGTTCGAAATAGGAAATCCCACAGGCTCAAACTAATTCCAAAATTTACTCCATACGGATAATGATTAGGCCAATCGAGGGCATGATGCCACGTGTGCATTTGCGGATTGTTGAACACATACTTCAACGGGCCAAGCGGAACATTAATATTCGAGTGATTAAAATGCCCGATGCTGAGGGCCACGATATGGACCAGGAAAAAATCCTGAATGCCAAAGCCAATCATTCCCAGTGGGATGTATTCCAACGTCCGGTACACTACATTTTCCATCCAGTGAAACCGGAGATGGGCGGCAAACCCCATTTGTTTTACCGAATGATGTACTTTGTGAAACTCCCAAAGAAAAGGAATCCGATGGAGCAATCGGTGAACATTCCAATGAATAAAATCGCGCAAAATAAACAGGGTGAGCAATTGCGACCAGACTGGCCAGGATCCAATTTCAATTGCTACGATATTATCCATGCCCATGCTTGCGAGTAAGTCATTGAATGCTTGCACGAATACGGAGGAAACAGCATGGTAGCCGATCAGCGAGAAAAGGAAGAAATTGAAGAACATGTAAAATCCATCCATCCAAAAGTCTTGCCTGATTTTAGGTTGGTTTTTGCGCCACGAAAAAAACCATTCCAACGTGAAAAAGAACAGTGAGATTCCGATGAGCCAATAAAAGTAATTATGCCATGAAGGATAAGTAATCTCATGGTAAAAATAATTTGCATAACCTGTAAAAGAGTTGAAAAATGTTTCTAAGTAGCGATTCACAGGAAAATATTCACATTATCTGATGACTGACGGAAGTTGAAAGGGTAAAGCGGGTTCAACATTAATTTGACTGCAACTCATTCTATACTTAATGATTACGGACGAAAGCAGCGTTAACAAACCTATTGCAAGAACGGGGGCAAAAAGACCAAACCGATCCGCAATAAGGCCCGTAAGCAATGCACCAATTGCATAACCTGAATCACGCCACAATCTGAACACACCTATACTTTGAGATCGTTGGTCGGGATGGGTGTGCTCAGAAACTGCAGCAAGGAACGTAGGATAAACAATTGCAGTACCCAAGCCCAAAAGAGAAGACAGCACCATAAATTCAAGAAACGTATCTGCCCTCAGCATACCCAAAAGCGCAAGGCCTTGAACGAACATTCCCCAAAACAATAAAGTCTTCTTACAAACTGAATCTGCCAATTTTCCTGTGAAGAGTTGCGCGAATCCCCATACGGCCGGATACGTTGCTACAATTACTCCGATGTCGCTTAGGCCAAAACTTTTGCTGAAAAGTAAAAGTGGTAACAGTCCCCATACCATACCATCGTTAAGATTGTTCACCAAACCCGCTTGTGTTACAGAGCCAAGGTTTTTATTCTTCCACGTTGTTTCCCAAAACAGATGTTTGAGTCTGGGCACCTTGCTTTGCGAAGATTCTAACAAAACATGTTGGCCGGTATCTTTCACAAAGAACCAACTTAGCGTCAGGCCGATTATTGATAATGCAATGCCGATGTAAAATGGGTAAGGACGCAAGCCGTAATTCGTCGCCACCCATCCGGTAAGAAAGGCAACCATTGCCACCGCCATGTACCCCGCAAATTCATTCAACCCCATTGCCAGGCCTCTGTTCCTCTCACCCACCAAATCAATTTTCATCACCACCGTACTGGACCAGGTCAATCCTTGATTGATACCTAACAAAACATTCGCTGCAATTACCCATGACCAATCCGGAGCATAGATTAAAATGACCGGAACCGGAATGGCGAAGAACCACCCGATTACCAAGAGGTTTTTTCTGCCAAAATGATTAACAAGTTGCCCTGCGTAATAATTAGAAATTGCCTTTGTAATCCCAAAAACTACAATAAAGGAGAGAATAGTGGTTTTGGCAGCTAATCCAAATTCTACTTCTGCAATTTGTGGAAGGATGGTTCTTTCCAAGCCTACCATACCTCCAACAAATGCGTTCACCACGACCAGCAAAACAAATTGATTCCGGTTTTCAGAGAGTCCTAGTTTGATGCCTTCATTACTCATTACTTTGCGTTTAAGCACTCACTGTTTCTTGGATAAACTAGAACTTTGAAGCTAATGAGATATTTTAACTATTCAATAATATTATTGAATAGAGTATAAAAGATGTAAATTTAGCTCCAATTGAGCCGATCTTCATCCCTAAAATTCAGTCAATTCAATACTGTAACCGGTAAAGAAACCTCCAGCTTTTCCCAATAAATAACAATTTCACCCGCCTTGTTGCTTTCTGTTTCAATCACATATCGAAGTCTTTCCTGATGGGCCTCTTCTGTTTCCGGTTTTACTTTCACCCGTACAATATCATCCTTTGGATCAAAGTCATCGGCTAAATGTTGGTCCCACTTTTTATTGATAATAATGGTCCATTCTTCTTTGCCCGGAATCGTAAACAAAGCATACTTTCCAGGAGTGATCGTTACACCTCCGATCATGACGTCCTGATTGAAATCGATACTGGTTGCTCGGTGAGCACCGGTCACCCACACGTTATCAAATGGAACCAGACCACCCCAGACCACACGTCCGCGAACGGCAGGTGAATAGTAGTTGATTGTGATTCCGGTAGTCCCAATGGTACCCATGGCCTTTGCCTTGAGACTGCCCTTCAATGTATCAGAAGCGGTTTGCTCGCCAATGATACGGACGCCCGCTTCGTCTGGACCGACTATTTGAGAGGATGGTTCTTTTGTGCTCTGTTCTTCCCGTACTTTGGGGTTTGAACAATTTGAAAAAAGGATAAAAAGGATTACGCTACTAATAAATGTTTTCATGTGCTCTTAGGTTTGAGGTTTAAACTTCTTTACAGGGAAATGCTCGCGACTTTGATATTCTTTTCCTTGTCATCGGTCCAGGCAAAGATCACGTGGTTTCCAGACTTCGTCATTTGAGGAAATCCGCTCGATCGGGATTCGGAGGATGAAGCGATAATCATGGAAGGTTCCTTTGTGCCATCTACATTCACTTTAGCAGCCTTGATCATTGAGCCTTCCATCCAACTAACCATCACGCTCCGGTTGTCTATCATTACAATATCCACCCGCCCGATTGCGCTTCCTTCGTCTACCCGGATTGGCTTGTTAAAAGTAGCGCCACCATCCGTTGAGAAAATAACACTTACATGTGAAGTGTCGGACGCAGCGGAGAACCAGGCTACCGCAAGGTTATTGCCTTCAGCAACCACCCTGGGTCCATTGACAGGGCATCCGGCAATTTTCCAATTATCGTTGTAAATTGTCTTTGGTTCCGTCCATTGACCATCCAATAATCGTACGATGGACATGTCGCGGATTTCTGCATCTGACCTATCGCGATAAACAACAACAGGACCATTGGAGGAGATCGCAGCGCTGGTCTGGCAGCAATCACAGGTTTTATTATCGAGTTCCCATTCATTAATTTTAGTTCCTTTTGCATCCATAATCGCAGCTCTGAGACTCATGGAGCCGTGGTGACCCTCGTGATGGTCCATTTCTTTCATGCCTTCCATGACGGTGTTTCTTCCGTCAAGCCACGTCACAAAAAACTTATCTTCATACGGCAAGAGGGTAACAAAACCATGCTCCGCCTGTTTCTTGTCATCGTGGAGCACGCGTGGATCCAGCCAGGTCATTCCTTTATCATCCGACGTTGTCAACTTTACATCGTAAGCATATGTACTTTCGCCGCTTTTATCGAGAAAATGAGCGACAAATTGTTTGCCATTCGTGGCGATCATTGGATAGTCAGCCCAATTCACGAACCACGTGGTACCGGAGGCGATAACCGAAGGCTCCGACCATTGTTCTTTATCCAGGCTTGAAAACTTCAATGAAGCTTTACCTTCACTTTTTTCTATCCAGGACAAATACACGGTACTGTCAATATCGGTAAACAAGAAAGGTTCTGCACTCGTTGACCTGGAAGGTGAAGGCAAGAGCTTGATTTTT
>JANYKP010000459.1 GCA_025358195.1 Cyclobacteriaceae bacterium | reverse complement strand
CTGGAGCACAAAGGCCTGTATTGGAGCAAAGTGCCCGGTACGTTGGATGCGAAAACAATTGAGCCGGATGAAGACTATATCATTCCACTTGGTGTGGCAAATAAGGTGCTGGAAGCGACCGATGAGAAAATTAGTGCAGGGGAGTCGGCCGTGGTCATTACCTATGGGATGGGAGTTTATTGGGCAAAAGAGGCCGCAAAAAAATTTCCAGGCCAGGTTGAAGTTATCGATTTGCGTACACTCAACCCCATTGACTGGAGTATGATCATTGAATCTGTGACGAATCATGGCCGGGCTTTTGTGCTTACGGAGGAGCCGTTGTTGAATTCATTTGCTGAATCACTTGCGGGAAGAATTTCCAAAGCGTGTTTCACGTACCTCGATGCTCCCGTTTGGACCCTCGGTGCTGTCGATCTTCCTGCCGTTCCGTTAAATGTTGAACTGGAAAAAATGATGTTGCCGAATGCTGGGAAGGTAGCAGTGGCGTTGGGTGAACTGTTTGGATTTTAGTTGTTGGGTCTTGGCTTTTGGGTCTTAGTGCGTTCCTTCGAAGTGGACAAAATCATTAGCCTAAGCATCCTCACTACAACCGCGACCAAGCCAACAGCCAATGGTCTTAGGTCTTGGCTTTTGGCTGTTAGCTGTTTGTTTTTGGGTCTTAGTGCGTTCCTTCGAAGTGGACAAAATCATTAGCCCAAGCATACCCACTACCACCGCGACCAAGCCAACACCTAAGACCCAACACCCAACACCCCCCCTAAAACGGATACCCAATCCCCACATTATAAATCACTGGCTCCCGGTCCGTTCCATACGGTTTGGTGAAACTGAACTTGTTGAGAACAAACCGGTCACCATCGGCTCTTGAAGGGTCCCATGCTTTTATACCGATATCTAATCGTAAAACAAGAAAAGTAAAGTCAAAGCGCAATCCGAAGCCTGTGCCGATCGCGATTTCTTTGTAAAATTTGTCTACAAAAAATTTTGTGTTTCCCTGGGCGGCCCAATTGGCTGTCGTTTCACTAGCCACGGGTGCATTGGCCTGTGTAAAGGACCAAACATTGCCGGCATCAATAAACAAGGCGCCATTGACAAAGCCAAAGAGTTTTTGTCGCCATTCAATACTCGCCTCCAGTAAGATCTCTCCGGGTTTCTCATATTGGTAATTAAAAAGTCCGTTGCCCGCCGGGTTGGCGCTGAGCAGGGGTGGATATGAACCAATACCAAGACGCCGGGGACGCCAGGCCCTGACACTATTACTTCCGCCAACAAAGAAATATTTTTCATACGGGAGCGCATGATTACCACCGTAAGAATAGGACACGCCCGAATTGATGCGATACGCCAGCGTTGTATTTCGATCTATTATTTTCTTTTTCCTGAAATCCAGGCCTAACCGGATATATTGATAGGTCTGCAGGCCCCGTTCAGTGGCGTAGGTAGGTGTGTAAAAATTAAAAAAAGTGCCGCCGCTTTCTGCACGAAGGCGTATGAAATGCGAGCTTCGTTCAGCATTGCCATAGTTATTGGGGTTCCAAGTCATGTCAAAGATCATACTGCTTACCAGGGAGGGTTTAAAGGAGTTGATAAGATTGTTGCCCTGGGTATCATGAAGGTTTTGCAAGGTTGCGTTGAAAAGGCTGTCGGTGGTGGACTGGATTACCTGAAGATTAATAAGCGTAAATGAGTATTGTCGCGTTCTCTTACTGCTTTCCCACGTGTAGGTGCCAGAGACAGTGACATTGGATCGCTGGTACTCCGGCCGGTCGGTAAACGTGTATCCGGCGAGCAGTCGTGTTTTGGGGTTGAACCTTCCGAAGCGTACGGCAGCTTTTCCCAACGGAAATAAAAATTGTGGAAATGTTACTGAGCTGTTCACATTGGCTTCCGTGCTTTTATAGATATTTCCGATTTGAGTCGCCGACGCAACACCCTCAAAGCCGAATCTCCCGCTCAACTCAAAAATTTCGAGCCCGTGAAAGATGTTGCGTTTCTTGAAACTGAGGCTGTAATAAGGCCCCGGAAATCCCTGGGTTACCGTCACGCCGGCTTCGTTGGTCCAGGAGTACCGGTCCTGCGGACTGGTGAAAATATTGGCGATGAATTTACCACCGGAGGTATCATAATTGATATTTACAAATTTGAAAATGTCCAGGTTGGCAAGCTGCCGCTGTGTAGAGAAGGTGTTGCTGCGACTGTACAAGCTGTCGCGATGGATGAAGACACGATTGGCCAGAATTTTTTTACTGTATTGATCAACAAAATAGTTGAACTTGATGTCGTGATAGATAGCCGATTGTCTTTTGAGCGAGCCGCTATTCTTGACCGTTGCATCCGTCGTGAAATAAATTGAGTCAACCCGGAAGATCTTGTGGCTGGCGTGATTGATGGGATCTGAAATAATTATTTGCATGGCGATCGCGTGATGATGACCATACGCGGTATCCACCTGGAAGTCGATGTACTGTTTGCTAAAATCGTAGTAGCCATGATCTTTTAACAACAGGTCAAGGCGGTCGCGCTCATCGCTTAGTTTTTTCTGATCATAACGATCACCGACGTTGACTTTACGTTGACTTTCTGATTGCTT
>JANYKP010000455.1 GCA_025358195.1 Cyclobacteriaceae bacterium | reverse complement strand
ACTGCCTACTTCTAAACAAGAAACAGACCTTAAATCAACGCATATGGACGCATTCATCGTAGCTGGCTATCGCTCGGCAGTGGGTAAGGCAAAAAAGGGCGGCTTCCGTTTTGTACGACCCGATGACCTTGCATCGGATGTTATCAAACATCTGGTGAAGTCAATCCCCGGATTGGAAAACAAAATGGTGGACGATCTTATTGTAGGCAATGCAGTACCGGAAGCGGAGCAAGGCATGCAGATCGGCCGGATGATTTCGTTGCTCGCGTTAGGCATTGATACTCCGGGACTGGTCATCAATCGTTATTGTGGATCAGGCGTGGAAGCAATCGCGATTGCCAGCGCACGAATCCACGCAGGCCAGGCCGATATAATCATCGCTGGCGGAACTGAATCAATGTCGCTCGTGCCGGTGATGGGATTCAAAACGGCATTGAATTATACAATTGCAAAAGACCACCCGACGTATTACACCAGCATGGGCCTTACCGCTGAAGAGATCTCGAAACAATACAAAATCTCCCGTGAGGATCAGGATCAATTCTCTTATGAGTCACATATGAAAGCGGCAGCGGCATGGAAGGAAGGGAAATTCAAGGACGAAGTGGTGCCCATCACTGTGAAAGAAGTATATGTTGATGGTAACATGAAGAAAAAAACACGTGAGTTTATCGTTGATAAGGACGAAGGCATCCGTGCAGATACCACGGTAGAAGGTCTTTCAAAACTAAAACCTGTTTTCGCAGCGGGCGGAACGGTAACGGCCGGAAATTCATCTCAAACTTCGGATGGTGCGGCGTTTGTAGCGGTGATGTCGGAGCGCATGGTGAAGCAACTTAATTTAAAACCCATCGCACGGATGGTCAGTTATGCTACCGCAGGCGTGGATCCCCGTATCATGGGCATTGGTCCGGTGGCGGCTATACCCAAGGCATTGAAGATTGCAGGTAAAAAGCTGGAAGACATCGATTTGATTGAGTTGAACGAAGCGTTTGCCGCGCAGTCATTGGCCGTCATAAAAGAATTGGGACTCGATCGCAAGAAAATAAATCCAAATGGCGGTGCCATTGCAGTAGGCCACCCCCTCGGTTCGTCGGGTGCACGTCTTTCTGTGCAATTATTTAACGAGTTGCGCAGACAGAAGAAAAAGTACGGTATGGTGACGGCGTGTGTGGGAGGAGGACAGGGAGTGGCGGGGGTGTATGAACTGCTAAATTAGACTTTAGACATTAGTAGAGAGACATAAGAAGGAATCCGGATATGCATAATTTTAAGGAGTTAAAAGTTTGGCAACACGCAAGGAAATTTGTCAAAGAGGTTTACGTCACCACTAAAGATTTTCCACCAGATGAGAAGTATGGATTGATTTCTCAAATGAGAAGGAGTGTTGTTTCAGTACCTTCAAATATTGCGGAAGGTAGCGGAAGAGGAACAGATAAAGACTTTAGTCGCTTTTTGAATATAGCCTTAGGCTCAGCTTATGAACTGCAGACACTGATTTTTCTATCCTTTGATCTTGAATTGGTTACTGAAGCGAGAATGAATGAACTAAATTTGACTTTGGAAGAAATTCAAAAAATGACTTACGGTTTAATAAAATCAAAGCAATAATCTTAAATAAAGGGTGAAACCCTAACGTCTATTATCTAACATCTAACGTCTTAAAAGATATGGCAACAGCAACCCAAACTAAAAGTGCAATCAAAGGCGGCGAGTTCCTCATCCGCGAGACAACGGCAAACGAGATCTTCATTCCGGAAGAATTCAACGAGGAGCAAAAGATGATTGCGCAGACGTGTAAAGATTTTTTGAAACAGGAGGTCTATCCGAAACTGAATGAGATCGATTCTCAAAAAGACCCGAAACTTATGCCTTCGCTTCTCGATAAGGCCGGGGAACTTGGCTTGTTGGGCATTTCCGTTCCACAGGAATTGAGTGGCTTTGGCATGGATTTCAACTCTTCCATGCTGGTAGCGGAAGTTTTGGGGGCGGGATATTCTTTTGCGGTCGCCATTTCTGCGCACACCGGTATTGGCACGCTT
>JANYKP010000168.1 GCA_025358195.1 Cyclobacteriaceae bacterium | reverse complement strand
CTGAGGATACGACCGATCATGCCAAAGAATTCCATGTTTGATGGGGAGAATTCAATATTGTGCTGGATATCCGACGATCTCAATCGGATACCTGTCAAAATACAAGCTAAAATGTTTATCGGAAGCAGCGGTCTTGAGCTGATAAGTTTTAGAGGGTTGAGAAACCAACTCAAAATCGTTCCATAGCGTTAGCCTCCGAGCAACTCGGAAAATTTTGTCAAACTGACCGGCTTCTCTACATAATCAGAAACTTCGGGATTACTCCTGGCACGGTTCAGATCGCGCGGATCTATGGAAGAACTGACCATATAAATACGCGCCTTTTTGGAGAATTTTTCCTTCATTTTTTGAAACTCATCCAGGAACATCCAACCATCCGTCACGGGCATATTAATATCCAGAAAAATTATGTCCGGCAATTTAGTAGGGTTCGCTGCGTGGTGATTGAGAAAATCCAGCGCCATCTGCCCGTTGGAAAATTGAAGTATGTTGTTTGTGAGTTTGGTGGCTTTTAGCATCCGCGAAGTGGTGAACTGAAACACAGAGTCGTCATCTACGACTGCAATAACGGGTTGAGAGCTTGGTTCGATCATTCGGTGAGTTTAACGAGAAAAGTAGTCCTCTCTTTTAACGAAGATTTCAGCCTCATTGATTCAATCAAAAATTGTCCTTATTCGAAGTACGCCAAGTCCCAAATTCGAATAAAATGATTGCAATCTCCTCCATCATGTAATATTTTTGCACTTTCTAAACAAAATCCAACACTAACCGAAAGAACCTATGTTCAAAGAATTCAAAGCCTTTGCGATGCGGGGCAATGTTATTGATCTGGCAATTGGTGTCATTATTGGCGCTGCCTTCGGAAAGATTATAAACTCCTTTATTGATCATGTCATTACACCGTTGTTGTTAAAACCTGCCCTGGAAGCGGCCCACCTGACCAAACTGGAAGACCTGACGGTGTTGGGCACTGTTAAGTACGGCAGTTTTTTGGCCGCGGTCATCAATTTTATTATTGTTGCTTTTGTGCTCTTTCTGATCGTGAAAGGTGTTAACGTCGCCAAGAAGAAAGAGGAAGTAAAGCCAACCGTTGAGCCACCGGCTGATATTTTGCTGCTTACTGAGATCAGAGATCTCTTAAAAAATCGGACTTAGGAATCGCTATTTTCTAAACCGGTCTGCGATGATCAGTTCTTTACTGCCAGGGGTGTATTTATAAAAACCACTGCCGGATTTTACACCCTTGTGGCCTGCCTGGACCATATTCACCAACAGCGGACAGGGAGCATATTTGGGATTGCCGAACCCGTTGTGCAAAACATTCAAGATCGACAAGCAAACATCGAGACCGATAAAGTCAGCCAACTGGAGCGGCCCCATCGGATGAGCCATACCCAATTTCATCACCGTATCAATTTCTCCTACACCTGCCACTCCTTCGTAAAGCGTGTAAATCGCTTCATTGATCATCGGCATCAATATTCGGTTCGCAACGAAGCCTGGGTAGTCGTTGACCTCCACAGGTACCTTGCCTAGCTTGCGCGAAAGTTCCATGATCGTTTTGGTTACAGCATCACTGGTGCTGTATCCGCGTATCACCTCGACCAATTTCATGATCGGTACAGGGTTCATGAAGTGCATGCCGATCACTTTATCCGGACTCTTGGTCACGGACGCAATCTTGGTTATAGAGATGGATGAGGTGTTGGATGCCAATATCGTTTCTGGCTTTGTATTCTCGTCGATTTCTCTGAAGATTTTAAGCTTGAGGTCGAGGGTTTCAGTGGCAGCCTCCACCACCAGGTCCGCATCCTTTACCCCTTCCTTCAAAAAAGTGGTAGTGGTGATCCGGGTCATCGCCTGGCTTTTGGCTTCTGCTGTCAGGGTACCTTTCTCCACCTGACGTCCGAGGTTTTTCTCAATAGTAGCGATTGCCTTTTTCAGGTACTCCTCAGAAATATCGACCATTGAAACGCTGTATCCATTTTGTGCAAACGTGTGGGCGATCCCATTACCCATCGTACCAGAGCCGATGACAGCGATGTTCTTCATAGTTGTTATTTGTGACGGTAAAGATAGAATTCCCTGGAGAGCTGTAAAAAAATCAGGACGATACAGTGTGGATCAATGATATTTCTTCAGGTGTGGTAGTACTTTGTCCCCTTGCGACACCGCCCCGCCCAGCCTCATAATGTCCGTTGGCGTTTGGCATAGGGTTGCTTTTCCATGATAAATCGCAATAGGTGCTTTCAAAAGATGGGAATAATGTGAGAGAACCTCAAGCCAGCCGTTCATGGTGTACTCCTTGCCGGCAACTTTGGATTTGTAATCTTGATGGGAATGATCCAGCAGATCATCCGGATGAAGGCCAAGCATCCCCACGATCTCCTTCCAATACATGGGAGAAAGCTTTTCGCGAACAGCATCGACCGCATTGATGTGACTGCAAATGTCGAGGGCAAGGGCTTTGGTTTGTTTGCCCATCGTGCTTTGCGGATTGTAGAGAAGGAAAAGCTCGTTGGAGTGAAATTGCATAGGGTTTTTGGTTTGGCTGGATGAAGCTAGCCAAAAAATATGATCATTCAATCACGTTCCAGGGAAACCAATTGCGCATACCCCATTGCATTGAATCGTAGTACGAGTTTCTGCGGAGCGGAGGCGGTGTCCAGGCAGGGTGGGCCTGGGGAGATGAAATATGAATAGAATTTTTGATTCCTTTTATAGAGTTCATTTTGATCAGGCTTGCCGAGCAATCGTATGACGTCCATTTCAGCGAGGCCTTTCAGTTTTGAAATTTCTGATGGTAAGGATGCCCTTATTGATTGACGATATCCCACACACCCGTTTTTATCGGCCTTCCATTTTTCGATGTCAACTCCATGAAGGGTTGGTACCTCTTTGCCGCAGGACAATAGCAAAAGAGCAAGGATGAACAGACTACACCTTTGCCTTGACCACATGGGGATTATGAGAAAGCGAATAAAACCAGGTACATGAAATTATAAAATAAATCGCCGCGATAATCATATAGTTGAATGACAAATTGTAGAGAAAGGTCACCATGATCAGACCCGCTGGATAGGTAATTATCCGGATCCACTCGGATACCTTCACCCAGGATTTATTTTCAAATAACACACCACAGTTCACAACAACGACAGAAATCATAATCGCGATAATGGCTTTTTCGGGGAGCGTAAATTTTGATTGATTGAATAGAAACAGGGCTGTACCGATCAGGCATACCATGTATTGGAAGAGCACATAATAATTCAATTCCACCGGTGAGGGAGTATCATACTTTTGGTACAGCGCCTTGTCAACCGGAGGAGCCGGCCGGTGTCCACCCAGGTATTCAGGCATCCATCCGGGTTTGTTAAACATATACCTGATTTTATCACGCCACGAAGTAATCATTTTCATCTCTTCCGCCATCAGTGCATAGTGATTGAAATTTGCCCACACAGCATTCCAACTGTTGATCGGCTTGGTAATACCATAAGTAGGTCGTTCTTCCTCCGGTTGGAATGTCCCAAACATTTTGTCCCAAATGATTAAAGAGCCTGCATGGTTTTTGTCGATGTATTTGGGGTTTCGACCGTGGTGCACACGATGATGGGAGGGGGTGTTGAAAATATATTCAAACCAACCCATTTTATTGATCGTTTCGGTATGGATCCAAAACTGGTAAAGCGTATTCAGGGCTGAGATCAATATAAAATCGGTCGTATGAAATCCAAGGAAAGCAATCGGTAAACTAAACGCAAACGTCCAGACCACCTGAAAACTGCTTTGCCGCAGAGCCACCGACAGATTGTACTCTTCGCTTTGATGATGAACGACATGACCACCCCAAAAGAGATTGATTTCATGACTCATGCGGTGGGCCCAGTAATAGGCTAAATCCGTAAGCAGAAATAGCCCCAGCCAGTATAACCATGTCTTCTCCAACGTGAAGATCGCGAAATTGGTGTATATAACTTCATAGACTCCTATTGCCAAAATCCGCATAAACAAACCGGAAAGCTGAGATGTTATTCCACAGCTAAGATTGGCGATCGCATCCGGCAAACGGTAAAGTTTTCGGTGTGAGAACCGCTCGACGACCAACTCAATACCGATAAGGATGAAAAATACCGGGATCGATAAAACGATGGGATTAAGATTCATGGCTTGGTAGCGGAAAAACTCATTCGATCCATTGGTTTATGTAAAATTAGTTTAAAAAAATCTTACAACTTGAAACGGTTTTGGTTCTCAATTTCTGCTTCTTGATCTCATTTCTAACTGGAAATGGTAATATTTGCTTGCACGATGAGAGAACGCTGGTACTTGTTAGGATTTCTGTTTATGAGCTCACTGGCGCGAGGCCAATCGGAAGATATCGCATCCTTGCCAAAAAAAGGAAGCTATTTGTACTATGGACAGCCAGCCTTTGAAGATAACTCCTTCCTTCTACAGGAAGCGATCAACCAGGAAAAGGGTGTCATGCAATTCATTTCCAATTTCTATTTCGACAATCTTCGTGGTGGCGATTTTTTGTATAGTTTTTCCCACGAGATACCTGTCAGCAGCATCCGTCACCAGGTTAATTACACGGTTTACTATCATGTGCTTCTGAAGACGGCGTCCGCCGAAAAAAGCGATGGTATTGGTGATCTAAACATTGGCTATCAATTCATGGCCACCGGAAAAAAGGACTGGGCGATGGTAGTGCCAGGTATCACACTTATCCTCCCGACGGGAAAAGCGATTTCCGGCAACGGTACCGGAGGGGTGGGAGGGCAGCTTAGCCTGGCCATTACAAAAAGACTATCGCACTCCATTGTCACCCATTACAATGCCGGCTTCACGTTTATATCCAAGGCTGATCGCTACTCATCCAATATTGCCGGAGGTAAAATATTGAGTTTTGAAAAGGATATCCAATACAAAAACATTGGCGCTAGCATCATCTGGTACCAGAACCGCAGATTTAATTGGTTGCTCGAAGGCACCTCTTACTTTCTTTCTGATATTAAAGATGACGGCTCGGTGGCACGGAGCAACCAACTTACGATCAATCCAGGATTTCGTTTTGCGATTGATCACAAACGAACCCAGATCGTACCGGGTATAAGCGCACCCTTTATTTTTGTTGATGGAAAATTCGACCGGGGAGGTTTGTTTTTTTATTTGTCTTTTGAGCCCGAATATTTGCCCTTCACCAAACCAAAAACCAGATAATCGACGAACAAACTGCTAACTTGCTGTCTAGTTTTGATATATGATCGTAAAAATCTTTAAAGGCGTTTGGTTCCTTTCCTTGCTGGCCACGCTTGCAATTTTCATGTATGTCTATGCGTCATTACCCGAATCCATCCTGGTTTGGGAAGGCGAGGTTTCACAGTCCATTTCACGCGATGGCCTGTTCTATTCAATAGTAGCCTTACTGGCAATTTTCAACACCTTGATATTCATTATTTCCCGCCTTTATTCAGACAAAAATGAATATTTCCGGGCCTGGTTCTTTGGCCTGGTTACCTTCTTCAATCTTTTTCTGGTTGTTGCCTTGCAATTCCTAAACTTGTACAACAGTCAGGAACGATTTGACTATGAGAGTATAGGATCGATCATTTATGGTAGCATTTCGCTGGTAGTGCTGTGGTCATCGCTATGGCCGTCGTATTATCTACTTCAACGGATCACCAGGAAAGACCCAGCAACCAACGCGATTCAGAATTGAAATTATCCTTTCAAAGAATATTTTGATGGAGCGGCACAATTTCAATACTTCACTCCATACCCTGCACATTAAAAACATGGTGAGCAATAGTTGCATTCGTGTCGTGAAAGAGTCCCTACAACGCACTGGTTTTATTGAAGTAATGCGTATTGAACTGGGTGAAGCTGAGGTGCGTTTTGATTTACAGATTATCAGCCTGGGGTTTATTGACGAGCTGCTCAAAAAGGACGGCTTTGAACTGATCCATGACTCCTCCAGGAGACTGCTGGAGAAAATTAAAACGGCCGTGATCCAGTTGGTTTTCTATGGAAATAACACAAACTCCCTGATTCGCAATTCCGACTACTTAAGCGACAAACTTGGGTATCCCTATCAACAACTAAGCAAAGTATTTTCGGAAAAATCGGGAACAACCCTTGAGAAGTATATCATTCTGATTAAGGTTGAAAAAATAAAAGAGCTTTTAAGCTATGACGAGATGACGCTGAGCGAGATTGCCTTTCGAATGGGTTATAGCAGCGTTCAATACCTGAGCAATCAGTTTAAGCAGGTCACTGGACTTACCGTAAGTGAATACAAAGGCCAGTGGCGGGAAAGAAGACCTCTTTCTTCACTTCTCGACTAAATTTTATAACAATTCAACGTAATCCTATAAGGCTTTCAAATGGCCATCTATTCATTTTTGACGTGTACAGGGCAGCGCTACATCCGTAGAAGCACCGGAAAGAAAACCTGAAAATAAGAAACAAATAAGGTCAGCAATCAGAAGGAGTACAAAATGACAGTAACCGTTGTTTATTAGACAATGAAAACACAACAAACTATGAAAATCAACAAGAATGTAGCCCTTAGTGATTCGGGCTTTGTATTCAACCCATCCACGGGCGATTCCTTTTCTACCAATCCCATTGGGTTGGAGATTATTAAACTTTTGAAAGAGGGAAAGAGTATGGACTATGTAAAGGCCTCATTACTCAAGACCTATACAATAGAGGAAGCTACCCTGGAAAGGGATTGCTATGACTTTGCGAACATGCTCATGAAATTTAAACTAACCGAGGCCGATGAAAAAGCGGAAAATTAATATTGCTGTTACAGGGCTCAATGCCATTGATAGTCCGGGACCAGGGATATCGGTCATTCGTGCTCTGCGTGACAGTGAGGCCTTCGATGTGCGAATTATAGGTCTCTCCTATGAAACACTGGAACCAGGTATTTATATGCACAATCTGGTAGACAAGACATACCAGATCCCGTTGCCATCGGCTGGCGCTTCGGTATTGTTGGAACGATTGCAGTATATCCATCGGAAGGAAAAGATTGATTTGATTATTCCAAATTTTGATGCCGAACTTCCTGGTTTTATAAAACTGAAGAAGGAGCTTGATAAAAAGGGAATGAAGACCTTTTTGCCCACCATGGTCCAATTCGATGCAAGACATAAAGTCAATTTGAGTGAGTTCGGGAAGAAGCATAGAATTAAGGTGCCATTCAGTAAAATGATTTTCAGCGCTAATGAGATTGGAAGTCTAAAAGAGGATTTTTCATACCCGCTGGTGGTTAAGGGAAAATTCTATGATGCCTCCATTGCGTACTCACCAGACCAGGTACACAGCTATTTTAATAAAATCAGTGCCAAATGGGGCCTGCCTGTGATCATTCAGGAGTATGTTTTTGGATCGGAAGTAAATGTGACTGCGCTAGGCGATGGCACGGGCGTGACAGTAGGAGCAGTGCCCATGCGGAAGCAATACATCACCGATAAGGGAAAAGCTTGGGCAGGTATTTCCATTGACGATAAGAAATTGATGTCCATGACCCGCAAACTCATCAAGTCAACAAAATGGAGTGGAGGCCTTGAGTTGGAAGTCATTAAAACATCGGAGGATGAATACTACCTGCTTGAAATCAATCCCCGTTTTCCTGCGTGGGTCTACCTATCTGTTGGCTGCGGGCAAAATCATCCGGAAGCGCTTGTCAAACTTGCGATGGGTGAAAAAGTCAAGACCTTTACGAAGTACGAAATTGGTAAAATGTTTATTCGCTATTCATACGACATGATTGTAGACCTCAGCGAATTTGAAAAAATATCAACTCTTGGAGAATTATAAACAGACTATGAAAAAGCTTCACTACGAACGTCCGATTATTCAAAGGCTGAATGTCGGTGTCATGAATAAGTTTGGAACTAAGACAGAATATGCTCCTGTTACCCATGTTGATGGTAATGCTGTAAAAGGCTTGCTTGCAAAATATGGTTCTCCGTTGTTTGTTATTTCTGAAAAGACGATTCGGAAGACCTTTCGGGATGCCAACCGCGCATTTAAAACCCGGTATCCCAAAGTTCAGTTCGCCTGGTCCTATAAAACCAATTACGTTAATGCCGTCTGCAACGTATTCCACCAGGAGGGTTCCTGGGCCGAAGTGGTATCAGGCTTTGAGTACCAGAAGGCCTTACAAAATGGAGTATCCGGAAATAAAATTATTTTCAACGGCCCTGATAAATCAATGGAAGAACTTACAATGGCCATTGAAAATAACTCCCTCCTCCACATTGACCACCTGGACGAATTGTATATGATTAAGGAGCTGGCAACCAAAAGCAAAAAGAAACCACGCGTCGCCATTCGTGTCAACATGGACACCGGGGTATATCCGATTTGGGACCGCTTCGGTTTTAATTATGAAAATGGTCAGGCCTGGGATGCTATCAACAAAATCATTCTCAATGATCAAATGGAATTGGTCGGGTTGCATTGCCACATCGGGACGTTCATGCTCGCTCCCAGCGCCTATGGCCTGGCCGCTTCTAAGTTGAGTGACCTGGCTCTTAGCATAAAAAAGAAGTTCAAAAAGTCTATTCAGTACATTGATATGGGTGGCGGCTTTGCTTCCAGAAATACCTTGAAGGGTTCTTACCTGCAGGGCATGGATTTGGCTCCCAGTTTTGATTCATTTGCTGAAGAGATCACCACCGCGATCTTAAATGCAGGCTTTGCAAAGGATGAATTGCCCATGCTGGTACTTGAAACGGGAAGGGCTTTGATAGATGACGCGGGATTTTTGTTGGGGTCCGTAATTTCCAACAAGCGTTTGTCCGATGGACGCCGGGCCACGATCCTCGACTTTGGTGTCAACATACTCTTCACTTCATTTTGGTATGACCACAAGATCAGTCCGGCCCAGGAGTTTAGTCAATACAGCGAGGACTCTGTTCTATACGGTCCTTTGTGCATGAATATCGATGTCGTCCGTGAAAATATAACATTGCCGCCACTGAAACGGGATGACCAGGTGGTAGTACACTCAGTGGGTGCCTACAATATGACACAATGGATGCAATTCATTTCATTACGTCCCGCTATTGTCATGATCGACAAAAATGACAAACCTCACCTTATACGAAAACGCGAAACACTCAAAAGCATTGAGACGGAGGAAGTATTGCCAGCCTACCTGAAAGATTTTAAACTGTAGGGTATCATGCCGAGGGTGCCTGAAATTATACTCTTTTACCGTGATAGCATTGTTAGAAGCTATGGGCAGATTTTCTTCTCTGATGACAGGGGATTTAGCGTGTTGTTATTGGCCGTCTCGTTTATAAACCCCTTTGCGGGGATGAGCGGACTCCTGGCGGTCATCAGTGTGATTATTATGGCAAAAGTTATGGGCCTTAATCCTGCCATCACCCGAACCGGTCTTTACAGTTACAATGCCCTCATGCTGGGCCTGGTGATGGGGATTTACTTTCAGTTTAGTCTGGCATTCTTCGTCGTATTGCTGTTGGGAAACTTCGTGACCTTATTGATCACGGTATGGATGGCGGTGCGAACTTCCTCCAGTAAGGTTCCATTTCTAAGTATACCGTTTATACTCGGTGTATGGGTCGTCTTGCTGAGTTCACGCAGCCTGGGGGCAATTCAATTAAGTGAACGGGGTGTGTATGAACTCAACGAGCTATGGAACTTTGGTGGCCCTGTGCTGGTAGCTGCGTATGAGAAAATAAATGAATGGAATGTACCGTTGGCCTTTGATATCTATCTAAAGTCTTTAAGTGCGATCATTTTTCAATTTAATATTATTGCTGGGTCCATCATTGCCATCGGATTGCTTGTTTACTCGCGAATTGCATTCTCACTTTCGTTAATCGGATTTTACAGCGGCTACCTGTTCTGCTACTTTGTACAAGGAAACATATCAGAACTTCAGGACAGTTACATTGGGTTTAATTTTATTCTCACCGCCTTGGGTTTAGGTGGATTTTTCCTAGTTCCTTCGTCTAAATCCTACCTGCTGGTAGCCTTGTCAACTCCATTAGTAAGTCTTTTAATCGGAGCATTGGGTACTGTTTTGGGGGTGTATCAATTGCCGCTGTATTCATTGCCCTTTTCCCTGATCGTTATTGGAATGGTGTTCACGTTAAATAACCGCTTTGAAGTCAAGGGTCTCGCCCCAGTGCTATACCAGCTATACAGTCCTGAAAAAAACCTGTACTCCTTCTGGAACCAGATGGAGCGTTTTAAAAATGACACCTATTATCATATCCATCTTCCATTCTTTGGGGAATGGCGCATGTCGCAGGGTCACGCTGGTGGGATTACCCACAAAGGCGATTGGCGCTTTGCCTGGGATTTTGATATCGTTGACGAAACTGGAAAAACGTATCGCCCTCCTGGTAAAACCACTTCCGATTTTTATTGTTACGGACTGCCGGTTCTGGCGCCGGCCGCAGGTTATGTGGCGACCGTCGTCGACGACGTGGATGACAATGAAATATGAGATGTCAATATTGAGCATAACTGGGGTAACTCCATTGTTATCAAGCATGGTGAATATCTTTTTTCAAAAATCAGCCACATCAAAAATGGCAGCTTCAAGGTAAAAGAAGGAGACTATGTATCGAAAGGCGATACCATTGCCTTGTGTGGAAATTCAGGAAGATCACCTGAACCGCATATACACTTTCAACTACAGGCCGCCCCCCACGTGGGAGCCAAAACCATCGTATATCCTATCAGCTATTTTATTTCCAGAGATGTGGACAAGTTTTCATTTCATTCGTTTCAAATTCCGGAGCAAGGACAGGTAATCATGCCTCCAGTCACTACTCCGCTGTTACGTAAAGCCTTTCACTTCGTCCCGGGACTGAAGATAAAATTTAGCGTGATACATGGCGGAAGGAGTGAGGACGTAGACTGGGAAGTATTTGTTGATCCATACAATCAATCATATATCTATTGTCATGCAACGAAGTCCAGCGCTTATTTTGTAAACAATGAGACCCTCCATTATTTCACAAGTTTTTTTGGGGACCGTCATTCACTCTTGCATTACTTTTACCTGGGTGCCTACAAAGTTCTATTGGGCTATTATCCGACATTGGACCTGGATGATACTTTTCCAGTGGAAGGATTCTATGGCGGGATGGCAAAGTACCTACAGGATTTTATTGCACCATTTTATCGTTACCTGCAGGCCGGATATGCCGGTGCGTTCACGGAGGCAGACGACCCCATGAACCCTACCAAGGTAACCCTGCAGTCCTCCGCCACTGTACGCATCGGTAGACAAATAAGACGAAAGATTGACTTCACATTTTCTATCGAAAACAATTTGATTGTTGGTTTTAAAGTGATCGAAAACAAAGTATGTACGGAAGCAAAACGATTGCCCTAGTCGCATTTTTTCTGGTTGCCCGTTATGCGATGGGGCAAGATGAAACGAATTCAGCCTTGGTGGAGAGAACAAGTTACCAGCTTTATGTCGACCGGCAGTGGGACGAACTTATTCCCTATTGCCGTAATGCCATTCGGGAAGGGTATGATTATTTCTATTTGCGTCTGCGAATGGGCATTGCCCTGTATGAAAAAGGACAATACAGGATCGCGGCCACGCACTTTGAAAAAGCGCTTCGATTCAATTCCAGAGATGAGCTCACTCAGGAGTATTTATATTACTGTCATATTTTCTCAAATCGTTTTGATGAAGCCAGAAAATTGAGTGAAACGTTCAGTGAAGAATTAGTTTCAAAGATTAACAAAGAAGATTGGTCGCCGACTGACTTTGTCTCCGCAGAAGGGGGACTTAAAATCAGCAGCCGGAGTTACTTGTTCAACCCAGCATTCTATTTCCAATTGGGAGTTGAGCATACCGTAAACAATAAATTCTCCCTCTACCATGCTGCAACAATCTATGGTCAAAGCGAAAGCCGAGGTACAATCTCGCAACTTCAGTATTTCATTCAACCAAACATTCCCTTAGGTCGTCATTGGACCTTGACTCCCTCTATGCATTTCGTAAGTTTGAATTTCAAGAAAATGAATGGCTTGTTGCAGTCCACCGATATGGCAGGATCATTGAGTTTGACCAAGTCATTTTCACACCTTGATATCTCAATAGGTGGAACGGTGTCCAATGTACTCATTGCTCTTCAGTACATTCAGCAATCCAGGCTGGCGATTTATCCTTTCGGCAAGCCCACGTTTTCATTTGGCGTCATCAGTTATGTTCACACGGAAGATAATTTTATGACGTCCACCTTGGCGCTTAATCCATTTGTCTATTGGAACCCGGTGGGTAAGGTTAGGTTCTATGGCAATTACTTTATCAATAAGAATGAAAATATCGCAGAAATGAACGGATATTTGATCAATAACTCACCGGATCTGACACTTTCGCGTATATCAAGCATGTTAACGCTCGGGCTCAACAGGCATCTGGATGTCTATGGAGTATACCAATTTGAAAGCAAACGAGAATTGAATTCACTTACCTATTCTTATAATGTTTTTTTAATCGGTCTTAAATTCAAACCATAATGAAAATTAAAATCATCCTTGTTTTTTCAGCCTTTTATGGCCTGGCTACCTCTCTTTTTTCGCAGGATCAAATTTTGAGCGCGTTTTCAAAAAGTATAGAGCTCGAATATAAAGGTGAATATGCCAAAGCCATCGGACCACTTCATGAGGTATATACTGAAAAGTCCTATGAGATGAATTTAAGGCTGGGCTGGCTATCCTACGAAGCGGCACAGTATGTTGAATCGGCCGACTATTATCAAAAAGCAATGGCACTTATGCCGTATTCAATTGAAGCAAAACTTGGCTATGTGTACCCCGCTGCTGCACTGGGAAATTGGGATTTGGTGACTGCGCAATACAAAAAAATTCTGGAAATCGATGCCCAGAATACAGTTGTCAATTATCGGATGGGACTGATCGACTACAACAACAAGCGCTACGCTACGGCCTACAAATACTTTGAAAAGGTAGTCAACTTATATCCGTTTGGATACGATGCTTTGCTCATGTTTGCCTGGACCAATTTGCAGCTGGGGAAATCACGCGAGGCCAAGATACTATTCGGTAAGGTACTGCTAATGTCTCCGGAGGATGCATCGGCAAAAGAAGGATTGAGTCTGATTAAGTGAAGCATAGTTTGTAAATTAACTGTTTTGGTAAGCTTGGCTAAATTGCCTATTTATCAGATACTTATACCCATTCATTTGATAAATTTTTGTAGTTGAATAATTCACGTGACCTCTTGAAGTCACGCTAAAAATCACTTCCTTAGTTACGTATTTTTTAAACTTAAATCATGAATCGGGATTTAACAGCCGGTTTTGATTTCTTTTGTGGCAGATTTTTTTGACAGGGTTATAGACTAAACGCCGGAGGTTCACACGTAACATGGCTAAGGATACAATGGAATACAACGAGGCGAGCATAAAATCGCTCGATTGGCGGGAACATATCCGAATGCGTCCCGGCATGTATATCGGCAAGTTGGGCGATGGATCGGCCAAGGATGATGGCATTTATGTGCTGGTGAAAGAAGTAATGGATAACTGTATCGATGAGCACATGATGGGTTATGGAAAAACCATCGATGTGAAAATCACCGACCAGAAAGTATTTGTACGGGATTACGGCCGGGGCATTCCACTTGGAAAGGTGGTCGATGTTGTTTCGAAGATTAATACCGGCGCTAAATATGATTCCGGCGCCTTCCAGAAATCGGTCGGATTGAATGGGGTTGGTACAAAGGCCGTAAATGCATTGTCCAGTCATTTTAAAGTGCAGGCATTCCGAGAGGGCCAGACAAAACTCGCAGAATTCAAGAAAGGAATCCTGGCAAGCGATCCGAAAGTGAGTAAAAGTAGTGACAGAAATGGAACGCTCGTGGAATTTGAACCAGACGGTTCCATGTTTAAAAAC
>JANYKP010000357.1 GCA_025358195.1 Cyclobacteriaceae bacterium | reverse complement strand
TGTACTCGTAATACTTCAACTGCATATTGCAGCACACTCAACATATTCAGGTCTGTATTAACAACGAGGTTCGCAATGTTGCGATGAACAAAAATTTCACCCGGTGCGGTATTTGTGATTTCGTTAGCGGGCACTCTGCTATCCGAACAACCGATCCACAAAAATTCAGGTGTCTGAAGCTTCGACAGCCGTGAGAAATATTCGGGGTCGCGGTCTATTTGTTCGGCGGCCCATGCCTTATTTTCAAGCAGAAGTTTTTCGTATGGTTTCATTTTTTTATGCTTTTAAGAGTTCCATTGTGTTGCGGCCTTCCATCCTCATTTTTGAAAAAGGAGTTGGAAGCGTCATTTGTTTTCTTGATCTCCACGAAAATATTTTTAGTAAACGCACTCTTACGGTAATCCTCAATGGTCTCAACAATGTCAGCATCCAGAAAAGTACTTTTCGACCCGTCGATCATGAGTGTCGAATGGTTCGGTACTTTTTCAAGGGCTTTGCGCAAGGTCGATTTATGAACAAAAGAGACATCCTTGGTGAACTTCAATAAATACTGATCTTGATTGTTCACCAAAATAATCGCTGAGCGGAAGTTTGTTTTCAATACAAAAAAAACCGATACCAAAATGCCGGCAAAAATGCCCATCAATAAGTCCGTAAAGAGAATACCACCGATGGTGACGATGAAGGGGAGAAATTGATCTTTTCCCTTTCCAAACATTTGCCGGTACAAGCCCGGAGTAGTGAGTTTGTATCCAACCATTATCAAAATCCCCGCCAGGCATGCAAATGGAATTTTCTTTAAAACACCTGGTATTACCAGGACCACAAAAGCCAATAGGATACCGTGAAGGATGGCTGAAGTTTTGGTTCGTGCCCCCGCCTGTACATTGGCAGAGGTTCGAACGATCACGGCGGTGATGGGTAATCCACCGAGCAGTCCGGATACAACATTGGAAACACCTTGTACTTTTAGCTCATGATTCAAAGGAGTGATCCGTTTTAGAGGATCGATTTTATCGGCCGCTTCAAGACTTAACAAGGTTTCAATACTTGCAACAATGGCCAAGGTGACAGCGATGGTATAAATCCGGGGATCGGCGAACCCGGCAAAATCCGGGTACGTCAACAAGCCTGTACTGTTAAAATCCGGAAGCGTTACCAGGTGACTTTCCTGAATTTCCAGTTCAGGGATAAAGTGATGAAAGAAATAGTTGAGTAGAATTCCCACCAGAACAACCACCAGCGGCGCCGGAAGATAATTAATGCCTTTTACCTTTTTATCTGCTAGTCGTGTCCAGACAAAAAGAATGACAAGTGAAATTGCGGAAACAACGATGGCCCCCGCACTCAGGTGTTGTATGGCATAGACGATTTCCGTGAACGTGTTTTCGCCGTCAGGTTGAAAAAAATTCTCATCACCTTCAAAGTCGGCATCGTATCCAAATGCATGTGGTACTTGCTTCAGTATCAAAATAAGGCCGATCGCTGCCAGCATTCCTTTGATTACCGAAACCGGGAAAAAATGACCGAGGGTACCCGCTTTCAGATACCCGAGTGCAATTTGAATCAGGCCCGCCATTACCACGCATGTGAGAAATAATGGAAAGGAACCCAACTCAATAATGGAGGCGAGTACAATGGTGGTAAGGCCTGCAGCAGGACCACAAACACTCACGGGAGACTTGCTTAAAAAACCCGCTACTACACCACCGACTACGCCGGCTACCAAACCTGATAAAAGTGGCGCGCCCGATGCCAACGCAATGCCAAGACACAAGGGCAACGCTACCAAAAAGACGACGAGTGACGCTGGTATATCGTGCGCCAGATTATCGATTGGACGAAATGATATTTTCTCCTCCATAGTGGATTGAAATAAAATTTAAAATGAAAAATTTAAGAGACTAGTAAACCCGAAGTAAGGAACTAGCCCTGGGGGGGAGGTACAATAATGAAATAGGAAGGTTCCTTCACATCGGAGTCAGGCGAGGAAGTTAATTGTTGCGCGGGCTTGATCAGGCAGACAGGGGAAGCCTGTAAGAAGTAGAAAAAATCATCATCATCCTCATACTCTTTCGATCCGTCTTCTTCCAGTGGAACTTCCATCCAATCAGAAGAAAAGGAAAAGGCCGCTTTTTGCCGGTACTGCGATAAAATGGTTGTCACCTCGCCGATGGTAAGCACTGTAATGATGTAAAAGAATACCCTGTAGAATCGCATAGGAAATGCAAATATACATCGGAATTTTCTGATGTCAATTTAAAAACGCTTGCGTAATTTTTATTGTTAGTCATACTCCCACCTGCAACCCAACCCATTTCAGAAGGGTAAAAATAGATAAGGGCTGGATTTTTACTCTACCTTTGATTTATAAAATAATGAGTCTTAATGAACTACACAGAAATATTTTCGGTCACGCTCATTTTGTTTTCAGTTATCGATATCCTGGGTGCCATACCCTCGATCATTCTCATCCGCCAGCGTGAGGGGCGGATTCATGCCGAGGCGGCAACGATTATTTCGGCTGTGTTGATGGTTAGTTTTTTGTATCTGGGGCAATCGATTTTGAACCTCTTCGGTTTGGATGTCGCCTCCTTTGCCGTAGCAGGCGCTATCATCATTTTTATTATTGCTATGGAAATGATCTTAGGAATCACATTGATTAAAAATGATCCGGATGCACGAGGAACGGGCTCGATTGTGCCTCTGGCATTTCCAATCATCGCAGGGGCCGGGACCCTTAGTACGATTCTTTCGTTGAGGGCCGTCTATGAAGAAACAAATATCCTGATCGGCATTGTGCTCAATCTGATTGTGATCTATTTTGTGCTCCGGGTAAGTTCATGGCTTGAAATGAAAATCGGTAAATCCGGTTTTGCTGTGCTGCGCAGAGTTTTTGGCGTTATCCTGCTGGCCATCGCGGTTAAGATTGTAAAAAGTAATGTTTCTTTCGGATGATCCGTCTCTATACCGATGGCGCCGCACAAGGCAATCCCGGTCCGGGAGGATACGGTGTTATACTGAAGTTTGGAAGTCATTCAAAAGAACTCAGCCAGGGCTATCGACATACGACCAACAATCGCATGGAACTGTTGGCCGTGATTGCCGGCCTTGAAGCCATCAAAAAATTAGGTATGCCCGTTACTGTGTACTCCGATTCAAAATATGTGGTGGAGGCGGTAAAGCAGGGTTGGCTTTGGGGTTGGGAGAAAAAGGACTTTAAGAATAAGAAGAACCCCGACCTGTGGAAACGCTACATTCCCCTTCATAAGAAATACAAACCTGAATTTGTGTGGATAAAGGGTCATGCAGGGCATGCTGAAAATGAACGGTGTGATCAACTGGCTGTTTCGGCTGCAGAAGGATATGACTTGTTGATTGATGAGGAGTATGAGAAGAGCCGTGTGTGAGCAGATTTCTCCACCCCTCCACCTCTTGAGTGCACGCTTTTAGGGGAGTGTCCCCCTCCCGGGAGGGGTGCAGGGGGAGGCAACCCTTCCCCCCGAAACGATCGCTCTATTTCATTAATGGTATTTTCTATTTTCTCCTTCCCCACTACGAACTTCATATTGACAAATACTCCATCATGTGTAAACCGAGTGACTTGAAGCCCTCGCCAGCCGTGGACCAAGCCCAGTAGTTGGATTTATCTGCTTTCACAGTTGAGTTTTTTCCACCCCCTAAATCCCCCGCCAGCGGGGGACATCCCATACAACTGGGACTCAGGTGAAGGCGACCATTAATTCCAAAAATAAAAATGATTTGTCCAACGAATCAATCACACTT
>JANYKP010000309.1 GCA_025358195.1 Cyclobacteriaceae bacterium | reverse complement strand
CAAAGTATCTCGAAACATAAGAATTCTGGTCATTCGGAGAAAACTCATTCATGATAAGTTTAGAAAAAATGGGTTTGCATTATAAATTTGGGCAATTGCAAGATTTAAAATCAAGCTAACTTGTGTGCATAGGCAAGGCCTAAAGGCTGGGGTTATTCATGGGGGCACAATTTTACCGCCGAACCAGTTTTATCGTACCGGCCCGATCAATTTTTTGAGTGCTGGTTTCGGGAAACGCTGAGACGTATAAAAAGATTTTTGGAATTTCATACGTGTCAAGTTCCTGTGCCAAAACAGTTTTGATGCCGTGTTCCTGGTCATGGCTTAAGCGCTCTCCTTCCAGTATTAGTGCCACTTGCTCACCGAGTTTTGAATCAGGCAATCCGGTTATAAAAAATCTCTTTTGAATTTTTAACCCGCGCAATATGGAATCTACTGCTCCCTCAACTTTTTCGGCCGGTATTTTTATACCGCCGGAGTTGATCACCTGATCGTACCTTCCTATCCAGCGAAAGCTCCTTTCATCCAGCAGTGTCACAAGGTCATTTGTTACAATTGGCTTGCGTCCTAAATGTGAAGCAGTAAGTATGAGACACCCACGATCATCGGTTGAGGCATGAATACCCGGAAGCAATCGAAAAAAATTCTTTCGATCCGGACCGTTAAGTTTTTGAAGAGCGACATGTGTAATCGTCTCCGTCATTCCATAGGTGGCGTAAAATGCCGGGGAGAAATCTTGCAAACGGTCAATCACCGCTTCTTTTAAAGGGGCGGCCCCAATGATAACTATCTTGAGTTTGTTAAGCGCTGACGGTGATTGATCCAACACCGTAACAAGCTGGTAGGGAACAAGGGCCACGAAGTCTATGATGTCTGAAAAATCTTTTAATGGATTGCTTGAAGGAGCTTTTATGATCATATCCATTCCGGTCACCAAGCTCCGGACCATCATCATGGCTCCTGCAATGAAGTTGACATCGAGACAAATGAGTGCAGAATATCCCGGTTGAAGATGAAGAGCCTCCGCCGTAAGGCTTGCGCTGGTTTTCAGCTGTGCTCTGGTGAAAATTATTTTTTTCGGGGTTCCTGTTGAACCCGATGTTTGAAATTCAAATTTCTGCTGGCCATTCAGCCATTGATGGCAGAATTGAAGAGCATTTTTTTCCTGGTCGTTCAGCGAGACCGGTGTGTGACCATTTTTTAGATCGGAAAGAGTAAGCCATTCATTGGCTGCCTTTAACCTCAATGGTCGCGTCATTTTTTGTTAAGGAAACTTGGGAAACTTTGAGAAGTCAGGTTCACGTTTTTCAAGGAAGGCGTTTTTTCCTTCCTTAGCCTCATCGCTTAAATAGTACAAGAGTGTAGCATTGCCAGCTAACTCCTGGATACCGGCCTGTCCATCCAATTCGGCATTTAACGAGCATTTGAGCATGCGAATGGCGAGCGGACTTTTCTTGAGAATTTTTTTTGCCCATTCCACATACGTTTCCTCAAGTTTTTCCAGGGGTACAACCTTGTTTACGAGTCCCATTTCAATGGCTTCTTGTGCATTGTATTGATCACACAAGTACCAGATCTCTCTGGCTTTTTTTTGTCCTACAATGCGGGCAAGGTACGAGGCGCCGAAACCGCCGTCAAAGCTTCCCACCTTTGGTCCGGTTTGTCCAAACCGGGCATTTTCAGCTGCGATCGTCAAGTCGCAGACAACATGCAAAACATGTCCGCCGCCGATGGCCCAGCCAGCAACTGCTGCAATGACGGGCTTTGGAATCGATCGAATCATTTTTTGCAGGTCCAGCACATTCAGTCGCGGAACCGTGTCATTGCCAACATACCCGCCGTGACCCCGTACACTCTGATCGCCCCCACTACAGAACGCCTGACCGCCCTCACCCGTAAGAATGATTACGCCGATTTCAACATCTTCCCGGCAGCGGTGCATGGCATCGATCATTTCCTCAACCGTGAGTGGAGTGAAAGCATTGTGAACCTGCGGACGGTTGATGCTGATGCGTCCTATTCCTTCAAACTTATGAAAGAGGATTTCTTTGTATTCTTTAACAGGTTTCCAATTGTAGTTAAGATTCATAACGATTCTTTATATGCTTTTTGAATTCTTCAAATATCTTTTTATTGATGGATTGGGATGATTCAGTTTCCAAAATTTTGACATTCTTTTTGATTTTAAAAAACGCTTCCAGGTCAGTACGTGAAGCTTCCATGTAGGTGAAACCAAATTCGGAAGCCAGGGATTTTGCATTCAATTGCTGCCGAGTAATGAAAAATTCCTCGGCTTCGGGTAAACCGGCAGGCCCATCAATAAGGTTAAAAATTATTCCACCATGATTATTCAGAACAATCACAAAAAGATTTGGCAATACATAATTATGCCAAAAGGCATTGCGGTCATAAAAAAAAGCGAGGTCACCCGTAATTAAAACGTTGGGAATTTTGGATGTAAGCGCGTGGCCGACGGCTGTACTCGAACATCCGTCAATGCCGCTGGTACCGCGGTTGGAAAACACGGAGACTTTTTTTTGTGATGCTGTCAAGCCGATGTGATTGGCGTATCGCACCGTCATACTGTTGGCCAGATGAAGATTACATTGACCTGGAAGCGCCTCGATGACTTGTTTCACCAGGCTAAATTCACCCGGTCGTTTTGTTTGAAAGAATTTCTTGATTTCTTTTTTTGCTTTCAGTTCGAGATCCAACCACATCTCCTCATAGGTGCGCCAGGTCTTTTGTGGAGGTAAGGGTATTTTTTTGAGCTGATCAAAAAAATGGGTTGGACTTACAGCGATGACCTTGGTAAGGGATTGAAATGTATCTGCTGTGTCACCGGACGGCTGTAGGTGCCAGTGTTGCTTAGGCTTATACGTGCGCAAGTACAATTTCAGATTTTTGGCGATCAATGACTTACCGAACGTGATGAGTAAATCGGGTTGCAAAAGTTGTTTTGAATTTTCGGGGAGTTGTCCAAGAAATGTATCGGAGTGCTGACAGTAAAATGGGAGCGAGTGAAGATTACCAAGAACGTCACCGACAAATGGCCACGAATGAACTGAATGAAAGGCGGTGAGTGCGTTGGTTAATGCGGGATCATCATCATTTTGCCCTGCAACTACCAGTATTTTTTTACAATGTGTGAGCGCTTGTTTAATACCGGTCCATTCTTTTGAAGAGAGGGTAGATTCGCCCATCATCGATTCGATTACCCTCCCTGCTTTGGGCTTACTATTTTCATTTCCGGAAGGATACAATGGTTCGCGAAAAGGGGCATTGATATGAACCGGACCTTTCTGACCGGATTGTGCAAGATTTATTACCTCGTTCACCATGCGATTGGCATACCATTCAGAATCAGGGTGCGTATAGTCAAGTGGCAACTCCACGTGTTTCTTTACATGCCGGCCATACAACTCCGTTTGCCGGATGGTTTGTCCGTCAAATTGATCGATCCATTCTTTTGGCCGGTCGGCGGTGAAGATGATTAGCGGAATTTGTTGAAACCATGCTTCCGCAATAGCCGGAGAAAAATTATAAGCAGCTGACCCAGACGTACACACAAGCGCCACGGGAGTTTTCGTTTGTTGTGCCATTCCCAATCCTATAAAGGCGGCGCTTCGCTCATCACTAAAGGTCCAGCACTTTATCTTCTTATTTCTGGCAAATGCCAGCGTCAGTGGAGCACTCCTTGAGCCGGGGCAAAGCACCGCGTGGCGTATGCCCTTTTCAGCACAACGTTCAACCAAGTCCTTGATGATAGCGAA
Organism: Cyclobacteriaceae bacterium; assembly: GCA_025358195.1. Lineage (GTDB taxonomy): Bacteria > Bacteroidota > Bacteroidia > Cytophagales > Cyclobacteriaceae > ELB16-189. Next base: position 4,801 of record JANYKP010000309.1, on the reverse strand, counting down.
ATTCACGGAGTGCAAGGTAGCATGGCAAAAAATTACCGCCTAATGATCCGGCCGAGTGTATTCATTTTCAACGCTGTCTCCTTCCATTCTCTTTCCGGATCGGAATCGGCCAACACCCCGGCCCCGGCATAGAGCAGAGCGACATTTGCAAAAAGTTGCATGCACCTCAAGTTAACGTAGATGTGGCTTTCTTCCTGGACATTCACCGGGCCCAAATAGCCACTATAGAATTGTCGGTCATAGCCTTCCTGATTTTTTAGAAACTCGAGGCTCGGCTCCAGCGGCATTCCACAAACAGCCGATGTGGGATGAAGAAGTTTCAACATCACGGTGCCAAGTTCCGGAAAATTGATCGCAGCCATATTTACATCAAAGTGTGTTTTCAGGTGAAGCAGATTTCCTGCCACCACGGTCTTCGGACCCTGTTCTTCAAACTCTCGTACCCGTATCTTCTTGAAACAACTGATGATGTAACGTTCAACCAAGGCCTGTTCTTCAATATCCTTCTGTGTCCAGGTGACCGACCGAAGATCTACTCCTTCTGTATAGGGTTGTGTTCCGGCAACAGCCACGGTATGAAAATGGTGGTCCTTACCAACACAAACCAGCATCTCAGGTGTTGCACCAACCCACGTGCCTGTGAGTGGACTGGAAAAGACAGAGACCATTGCATGTGGATAGAGTTCACACAATTCATGGAACGCGTCAATTACATCAAAGTCGAAAGGTAATTTTACGCTTTCTGATCGTGATGGTACGATCTTTTCAAAGATGCCCCTCTCAATTGCTTCTTTGCAATCTGCAACCAATTTGTGAAAACTTCTTTCGGGGGCAGACTTAGCGGAGTGAGCACTTTCATAATAGCATTTCGCTTTTGTAAAGGCTTCATGGCTGAATTCATTTATGAGTATTTCATTCAGCTTACTTCCTTGAGTGGCTGTAAATTGTCCTGACTCAAACCTGAACAGATCGTCGGCTGGTAAATGGATTTTCTTTTCGGCGGGATCGAAAGGAGCGAATAAAAAACCTGGTTTGACTTCTTCCAGACTTATCGCTGACAATTGCTGCGGATTTTCGCTGGCGGCCATATAAAATGCGGGAGCGTCCGGTAGCCGCCAAAGTGCAAAAGAGAATTTATGTTGAAAATAGATCGAAGTCGCCCTTGATAAGAATTCACGGACCGAAAGAGGAGAAATACTTTTTGTCTGTTCCATCCGATACTTTAACGCTTGTCGATTACAGCCATTGTAATTCGACTCACACACACCAATTCTTTTTGTTCGTTCATGATTTTGATTTCCCATACGTGTGTTCGCTGGCCGATATGAATGGGACGAGTAATGCCTGTTACGAAGCCGGTTTTGGCACTTTTTATATGGTTCGCATTGATTTCCAATCCAACGCAGTATTTAGTTTTATCATCCACCGTGCAATGCGCGGCTACACTGCCAAGTGTTTCGGCTAAGGCCACGGAAGCACCTCCATGTAACAATCCATACGGCTGATGAGTTCTGTGATCCACCGGCATTTTTGCTTCTATAAAATCTTCACCGATCGCAGTAATCTCAATGCCGAGATTTTCAGCCAGGGTGTTTCGGGAGAAGGCATTAAGTTGCTCAACGGTTATGCCTGGATTAAATAGTCGTTTCACGAATCGGTTGTTATGTGGAGACAGTGATTTATTTATCTTTGCGGCCTGCCGGAGTATAGTTCGGCATATGGCACGGCCAAATTAAAAAGAAATTGATCTCCCAAAAAATATATTTAGTTCGTCACGGCCAAACCGATTATAACCTACAGGGAATTGTACAGGGTAGTGGCGTTGATGCTTCTCTTAATGGAAAGGGGAAAGCACAAGCCAGCGCATTCTATAATGTGTATCGATCGATGCCTTTCAGCAGGCTTTATATGTCCAAATTAAGAAGAAGCAAGGAGTCGGTACTTTCCTTTATTAACGATGGAATTCCCCATGAAGAGCACAAAGCCTTAAATGAGATTAGTTGGGGAAGCCGCGAGGGACAACGAATCACACCGGAAGAAGATGCGTACTACCATTGGATACTAAAGCAATGGCAGGAAGGTAAAACATCCATTCCAATTGAAGGAGGGGAGAGTCCGGAGGAAGTGGCGACTCGTCAACGGCCATTCCTGGAATTATTGAAATCACGGCCTGACGATAAAAATGTTCTTATTTGTATGCACGGTCGCGCAATGCGGATTCTACTTTGCCAGTTGTTAAACTATCCCCTCCGGTCAATGGATATGTTTGAGCACGAGAACCTTGGCCTTTACCTGATCCACAACACAGGTACTCAATTCATTATCGATCTGTACAATAACACCGATCACCTTGCCGGATTGAATTCCTTTCAGAAAGAAGTGATGGTTCCCTCCAGTAAATAGACTATTTTTTCAACTGGTCAAGCGCGGATTTTGCTTTGGTGTCTATACCGTTTTTGTATTCGTACCTTTTGTAGCTAAGCGCTTTTTCGAAATATTTCTTTGCGGAAGCAAGATCACCCTGGGTTTGGCTGATATAACCGAGCTGTAAGGCTGCATTGGGAGCAAAATACCACGGTTGGGACCCGGTCATGTCGATTGTTTGAAGATAGAATAATTTAGCCGCGGCAAGGTCCTGCGTCTTGTGTGCAAGGCGACCCTTCCGATAGTAAAACTCGGTCGCATCTTTTGCAGTGGGAAGATCAGTCGGGAGGATAGATTTGAGCATCTCTTTCGCTTCCTTATAATATCCACCATCTGTATAAAAGCGAGCCTTTAGAATTTTGGGATTTGGAAAAATACGCTCTTCCAGCATTGCGGCGGCATATTTGTCTGGGTCTGCGGTTGCCTTGCCGGTCTTTTTCGCGATTTCAAAATACTTCCGGGCACTTTCCTGGTTTCCTAATAAGAAGTAGCAAAGACCAATTTTATAGTGCGAGTCTTTGCGATAGCTCTGACTTTTGAAATTCTTTAAGAACTTTTGATACGCCTGTATGGCGGGTAAGTAATCGCCCCGTTCCAGGAGCGCTTCTGCACGCAAGTATTCGATGTAGTCCATCGGCAATCCATGTGGTTTACCGTCCAATACATTGATCAATTTCAACGCCTCTTCGCTTTGGGAATCTTTCATTAGCATGTTGATGCCTAAAAAAAGTAGAAGCCGGTTATCCGGGTCTTTCTGGAGACATTCCTGAAAGCCCTTGGCGGCATCTGCGAATTGTTGATTGATAAATCCTTTGATTGTAAAAAGGAGGATCGTTGCCTCTTGGCTGAGGGATGATTTAGAAAGCCTCAATTCCTCCAGTTGTTTTTGCCCGACTTTTACGGAACCTTTCATTCCCAATAGGCTCATGAACCATTGGTACTTGTCGGGCACAGCGCCCACCATGACCTGGATCACACCGTATGTCTTTTTTATGGGGATGAAAGAAGGGTATTTTTTGATGCACTCCTGGGTTGTCTGATAGGCCTGGCGAATCGCGAGTACAGCATTTAGTTCCTGGCTGAGGTTTAATAAATTGAAACCGCGCTGCAAATTCAATTCAGCTTTAATGAAAAGGGTTTCAGCCGATTCTGGCAACTTTGAAATTTTGTCAATTCGTTGTTTGAACTTTTCATTTATTTTATCAAAATGCTTTTCATCTTCCTGAATGAGAACGTCCACTGTTTCCAAAAGACTCTCCACGTACATCTGGTGGAATTCATTGGTACTTTTCAGTTTGGCGAGTTCGGTATAGGCCTGTTCCGTCTGCAGGTTAAGAACAAGTTTATAAATACGTTCCAGCAGGGGATCAAATTGCCAGACCGAGTCCATGGCGAAGCTTTGCCAGGAGGTACATAAAAAAAAGCAGACGGTTGCGGCTGCCTTTTTTAATAGATATAGGTTCTTGAAATTAGCCAACTTTCTTGGCCCGTCTGGCAGGAGCAGCTTTTTTAGGTTTAACTTCTTCCTCCATGGACTCCATGTCAACGTCTGCCAGAATCCTGCCGGAATGTTCATCAATTACAATCTTCTTTTTCTCCCGGATCTCGGCAATTTTCTGAGGGGGGATAATAATGTTACAGCCTTCCGCTGCACCGCGTACCACCCGAACGACCGCTAATCCATTTGACAGATTGATGCGGAGACGCTCATAATATTTCAGGAATTTATCTTCAATTTTCTTCGCGGCCCTTTCACGGTCACTCAACAATTTCTTTTCTTCTTCATGGCTCTCCCCGGAAATTTCTTCCAATTCTTTTTTCTTATTCTCGAGGTCATCGCTGCGCTCTTTGATCAAAGCATCAATCTTGGCAATCTCCCCCTTCTTCTCTTCAATTTTTTCCTTTGACTCCTTGATGCGCTTCTCGCAGATCTGAACCTCTAGCTCCTGCAATTCGATCTCCTTGGTAATTGCGTCGAATTCACGGTTGTTTTTAACGTTTTTCTGCTGTTCGTTGTATTTCTTTACCAGCCTCTCAGCCTCTTTTATGCCTTCTTTATTTTTTTTGACGGCTTCCTCTACCTCTTTCTGGTCAGTTTCAAATCTGGTCATCCGCACCTTGTAGCCTTCAATTTCGTCTTCAAGGTCCTGAACTTCGTCGGGCAGGTCACCCCTCAGTTTCCGGAGTTGATCAAGTTTTGTGTCAATGGACTGTAACTTTACAAGGGCTTCAAGTTTCTGTGTAATTGTCTGATTTTCCATTATTTACAGGTAACTAATTGGATTGGTGACGGTTTTTGAAAAATTGATCGCAAAAGTATTAAATTTTTTGCTCAAAACCTCTATAAAAAGCTCTTGGGTAAACTGCTCGCTTTCGT
>JANYKP010000299.1 GCA_025358195.1 Cyclobacteriaceae bacterium | reverse complement strand
AGATTAGGTTTAAGTCATCCTCGTATCTGCGTTCACGAAGCCTCGTGCTCTCTGCAGATCTTCTTTACGTCTTCGAGACTCAGTTTTTCTTTCGTGATTCCACAAACAAATTGATTCTTGCCTGGACTCTGATTGAACCTGCACGACAGGCAAGTCCCGAAGCCCTTGAGTTCGTTCTTTTTTTGAATCGATGAAAGTAAATCTTTAAGTTGAGGTTCGAGCTTATCAGCACCATCGAGTTGAATGCTCTCAAGCATTCTTGAGGTCACCGCAATACCTTTGGGTAACAGTGAAAGGTGAAAGACTCGCCTATCGGCCGTATCCTGTAGCCTTTTGACAAATTTTTTTTCTTCTAAAATCCTGAGGCTCTGAGAAATGCTTCCCTTAGTCTGTCCGAGGTAGTCGCTAATGGCCTGGGTCGTATCTGAATAGCGATTACAAACAGAGAGATACTGCAAGATTTCAACATGAACAAATTGAAGACCCTCTTCGGTCGCAAACTTGCGTATTAAGTTTCGGTGGAGTGCGGAGAGTCTTTCCAGCCATTGACTGACCGCATTGATATTGGATTCACCCATAACCGATAGTATCGAATCTAAACCTATTTGACAAGTACTTTGGAACTATGTATCTTACATATAGTTTAGATTCTAAACTATAATTTAGCCGTTAATTTGGCTTAAAAGGAGACACAATGCCTAGACTTGAACTTCAAAACCCCGAAACTGCGACTGGCGAACGAAAAGAAATTCTCTCTCAAATTCATAAAGCATTTGGCACCACTCCAAATATGTTTAAAGCCATCGCTAACTCAACTCCCGCTTTGAAAATGATGTGGTCAGCATTCGGAGCTCTTGGCTCTGGAAAACTGGGCGCAAAGCTCGGTGAGCAAATTGCGGTCGCAGTCGCCAACGCCAATCGCTGCGATTATTGTCTTGCTGCTCACACCGCTCTTGGCAAAGGTGCAGGACTTACAATTGAGACTATGTCTGAAGCGCAAGTCGGGAGATCTTCTGACCCTAAAGCTCAAGCGGCACTTACTTTTGCTTTAAAGCTCGTTCAAGAGAGAGCGAACCTTTCTCCAGACGATATCTCAGCACTTAAAAAAGCAGGATACTCTGAAGAAGAAATCGCTGAGATTCTAGCTCATGTCGCTTTAAATATTTTCACTAACTACACCAATGTCGCTTTTGATGTGCCCGTTGATTTTCCGAAAGTGGCTCTTCGTTGATGACGACACACGAACTTCTTGTTTCAAAATGGCTGAATACAGATGAGCATCTTTCACTTCAAAAATTAAAAGGGAAAGTCATTGCGATTCACGCCTTTCAAATGCTCTGCCCTGGATGTGTTCTTCACGGGATACCCCAGGCGCTTAAGCTTTTTGAGACTTTCAATCCTGAACATGTCGCGGTTGTTGGACTTCATACCGTTTTTGAACACCACGAGGGCATGCAAGAAGAATCACTTAAAGCATTTTTGCATGAATTCAGAGTGAAATTTCCGATAGCAATCGACATGCCTTCATCAGGCGGTGGAAGTCTTCCGCAGACGATGGAGCTTTATCAAATGCAGGGAACTCCGACTTGGCTTATTTTCGATAGAACAGGAGAACTAAAAATTCATGCTTTTGGCCAGATGACCGACATGGTTTTAGGAAGCGAAATCACCCGACTCTCTTTAGAAAATAACGAGCCAAACATCAAACTCTACAAAGGAAAAAACAAATGAAACCATTTTTGATTGCATTTCTCGTGTTCGCATCTTCGCAAATTGCTCTCGCTGAATCAGCGAAAGCGAAAAAAATTGAAATTCCCGGCTACACCATGGGGTCGCACGAGCTAAAAACGGCTCCCTACACAATGAAGGACCTCGAATCACTTCAGAAGAGTCTGCTGTTTGGCGAAGAAGATGTAAAAGCACTTAAAATGAGTAAAGCCATATTGGCAGATCAGACTGATGCTATTTTAGATGTTTGGTACGGATTTGTCGCTTCAACGCCAGAGCTCGTTTACTTCTTTAAAAACAACAAGACAGGTCAGCCGGATGGTGCATATTTAGCTTCGGTCAGAAAAAGATTTGCGCAGTGGATTTTGGATACGGCGGATGCCAATTACGATCAAGCTTGGCTTAATTATCAATACGAAATTGGGCTTCGGCATGCGCCCGCTAAGAAAAACAAGACCGACAAAGTTGACAGTGTAAAACTTGTGAATTTTCGCTACATTCCGGCTCTGACCATTCCAATCACAACGACGCTAAAGCCGTTCCTCGCAAAAAAAGGTGCTAAGGCTGAGGATGTCGAAAAGATGCACCAGGCTTGGCTGAAAGCAGTTCTCCTACAAAGTATATTATGGAGTCAGCCATTTGTGAAAGATGGGCAATTTTAGGACCGAATCACTTGCTTGATGAAGACGCGTAGGAGTTCTTTGCGCAAGCCAGCTGATATTTG
>JANYKP010000280.1 GCA_025358195.1 Cyclobacteriaceae bacterium | reverse complement strand
AGTTTTAGAGTCCCCCAATTGAACTCCTGTCAATCATTATGCCGGGGCTCATCGTTGTCGAAAGGCTAATGCTTTGGAAGTACGTTCCTTTCGAAGAGGCCGGCTTCAACTTCGCTACCATGTTAATAAGTTCAGCGGCATTGTCTTTAATCTTATCCGCGCTGAAGGAAGCCTTACCCACCGAGGCGTGAATAAGTCCTTGCTTGTCAATTTTGAAGTCCACTTTACCCGCCTTCACATCTTTCACTGCTTTTCCAACTTCCAGGGTAACCGTACCCGACTTCGGGTTGGGCATAAGGCCCCGGGGTCCTAATACCTTACCCAACTTACCAACCTTTGCCATGACGGTAGGTGTACAGATAATCACATCAATGTCTGTCCAACCTCCTTCAATTTTTGTAACAAATTCCTCCAGACCAACATATTCTGCGCCGGCGTCTTTAGCTTCCTGAACTTTGTCAGGAGTGCAAAGCACCAGAACGCGCACCACCTTGCCAAGACCGTGAGGAAGCGAAACTACACCACGAACCATCTGGTCTGATTTCTTTGGGTCGACACCCAAGCGGATATCTACATCAACGGAAGCATCAAACTTGGTGAACGTGATCTCTTTCAAAAGCTTCGAAGCATCCTCCAGAGAATACTCTTTCTCTGAATTATACTTTGCCAAGACAGCTTTTCTGTTTTTTGAAATCCTTGCCATGATCATTTATTTTTTATCCCATGGAGCAGCACCATTCACGGTGACACCCATACTGCGAGCCGTACCAGCAATCATTTTCATTGCCGACTCAACTTTAAAGGCGTTGAGGTCGGGCATTTTTGTTTCTGCTATTTTCTTAACCTGATCCCACGAGATCGAACCGACTTTCGCGCGATTGGGCTCTTTGGAACCTTTCTGAATCTTAATTGCCTCCATAATCAACACAGCGGCCGGAGGAGTCTTGATGACAAAGTCGAACGACTTATCATTATAGATTGTGATCAGGACTGGGAGAACCTGCCCAGGCTTATCTTGCGAGCGGGCGTTGAATTGTTTGCAGAAGTCCATGATGTTCAATCCCTTGGAACCAAGGGCTGGACCGATTGGGGGTGCCGGGTTCGCCGCTCCTCCTTTCACCTGCAATTTCAAATAGCCTATTGCTTCCTTTGCCATATTTCGTCTAGCTCTTAATCTAACTTTTCAACTTGCATATAACTCAACTCGACCGGTGTATTCCTTCCGAATATTTTCACCATCACGTTCAATTTCTTCTTGTCTTCAAAAATTTCTTCTACTGCTCCGGTGAACCCGCTGAAGGGACCATCCATTACCTTTACGGATTCGCCCCGTATGAAGGGTCGTTCCAGTTTTTCTCCAACTTCATCCACCTCATCAACCTTGCCCAGAATCCGGTTCACTTCCGACTGCCTCAGGGGCATGGGATCTTTTGCGGCTCCCGTTCCATTGCTCCCCAGAAAACCGATCACACCCGGTATATTGGTTACTGTATGGTGAGCCTCTGGGTGGGCCAGATCCGCTGACACCAATACATAACCAGGAAAGAAATTCTTTTCACGCATTTTCTTCTTCCCGTTGCGCATCTCGTACACCTTCTCAGAAGGGATCAGTACTTGTGGTATTGATTCGGTGAGTTTGGAACGCTCGATCTCGGTTTCCAGGTAAGATTTTACCTTCTTCTCCTGGCCGCTGATCACGCGTAAAACGTACCACTTTAGTTCACCCATTTCCTTTCTGACTTAAAACTCCCGGTAAAACCAGGCTAACGCGTTCTGAAAACCAAAATCTATTACTCCAATTACCAGGGCGAATATCAAGGAAGCAACCAGTACTAAAATAGCGCTGCTTTGGAGTTCGCTGAACTTCGGCCAGGAGACCTTATTTCGGACTTCTTCAACCGAGTCTAGCAGGTAATTCTTTACTTTTTCCATTTCCTCTACTACTTTTTTTGCCCCGATCTCTCAAGGCTGGTCAAATTTGCACGGGTGGAGAGACTCGAACTCCCAGCCAACGGTTTTGGAGACCGCTACTCTACCAATTGAGCTACACCCGTTTGGTCAATT
>JANYKP010000236.1 GCA_025358195.1 Cyclobacteriaceae bacterium | reverse complement strand
GGATCGTTTACAATAAACCCGGGGCGGTTGTATTGATCTACCTTACTGTCCAAAAACTCTTTTAGACTGGCAAGTATGGAAAATGATTTAGTCACCATTATTTAAATCAGGGGACACGGTCATTTCAAAAACCTTACCTCAACCCTTCTGTTCAGAAATCTGGAGGCATCATCTTTTGCCACTACCAGCGGTCGCAGTTTTCCGTATCCATGCGTGGTGAGCCGGTCGCCTGATATTCCTTTTGATTTTAAATAATCGACAACACTTTGTGCACGGTTTCGCGAAAGCTCCAGATTGTACTCTTCCGATCCCACGTCATCGGTATGACCGTTTAACTCGGCTTTCCAATCAGATTTTCCGGTGAGGATTTTTACCAATTTGTCCAGTTCAGGAAACGAGACCGGCAAGAGTACAAAGCGGTCAAATTCAAACTGGATATTTTTGAGGATATAGGTCTCTTCCGGCTTTATTTCCTGGCCGTCTGTCCACAACAACGGTTGGGGTTGAGGAACCGGATCCGGATCGAGCGGCAGCACTGCCACATCGTCAATATAAAAATAGGCACTACCCGTTAGCATCGGGCTTTTGCCTTTACGGTTATCCAATTGCGTAAATTGCGTCGTGAGGTTGTCAAAAAAATTTCCAATTGTTACGAATGATTCGCCTCCTCTCGCCACATATTCCATTTCAGCAAGATCCCAACCACTTTTGGTAAATGGTTCATTCCTGATCAGCGACAGTGTTGGTCGCTGAGGGATTACCTGATCATCCGGATACGTGAACGAGGAATCGGATAACAACAATCCAATCCGGTCTACGGTATACACGGAATAGGACGCAAGTTTGAAATAGAATTCAATCTTGTAGCGCTTGCCCTTCTTCAGGGGTTCTGTGAGTTCACCTTGAATGTATTCGCGATAGCTGCGTGGTTTGCTGGTGGGCCTGTTCCATAAATAAATGCCGGTATAACCAAAACCTCCGTGCGCATTGGATTCTCCTGCCCAGTTAAAAGGCACATCACAATCACCCATGCTGCACTGATGATAATAGTCGGGTGTTCCATAGTTTACGGACCGCCATCCAGGCAAGACAAAATCCCGATTGCTTGTACTGAAATTTGTCGGACAACGAAAATGTTCTTCAAAACTTGGGTTCATCACCAAATTCTGTGCGCCACAAATGTTGATAAACGTCAGCGCGATCACTACCTGTATGCTGACCTTCATTGCTATTTGTAATACGTGATCTCGGCCGGGAACTTAGGTTCCGTAGCTCCCAGCCGGTCATAAGCTGATTTAGAAATGCGGATGACGGTACCAACATCCCCGTACGGAATAGGTCCTGTAACGCGAACAAATACTTCCTGATTGGTAGTCATGTTTCGGATTTTTAGAATAGTCCCTGGTTTTATTGTTTGGTGTTGCGCCAAATATTTCCGATTGCTCTCGGAGCCTTCTATTAACTGGGCCAGCCCGCTTTCCTTTACTTCATCCGACCCGCTCACGCTTTCAGAAATTTTAACAGTGTTGTCGGTTTGGAGTACTGGATTTACCGTTGTGGTGGTGACCGTTGTTAAATTAACAGCCGCGGAGGAGACGGGCACAGCCACCGTGAGCACCTGACCCACCTTCAATTCATTTTCCTGGATGTCGTTCCATTCTTTTAACTGCTGAATGGTCATACCATACTGACGCGAGATGGAAAACAATGTCTCTTTAGCAACAACGGTGTGCGTCTTCGCGGCGGAAGGGGTTTCTTTTGTCACAAGGGGGTCTACAGCAGGTTTTCTTTTTATAATGATGTCCTGACCTAAGGATAACGAGTTGTCCTTGAGATTATTCCAAGTTTTAATATCATCTACCGAAACATTGTATTGGCGCGCAATGGAAAAGAGTGTTTCCTTGGTAGCGACTTTATGAATGAGACCGTCTGCGGTCTGTATTGCCGGCTGACTTTTGACTCTGGGGGCGTAAGGTATTTTCAGGATTTGTCCTACTTCCAATCCGGCATCTGCGGATGGATTTTGTTCCAGGATGGCCAAAATGGTTGTGCCATATCGCCGGGAGATACTATACAATGTTTCCTTCGCTCCCACCTGATATACCACATAGGGTTTTCCATTGATGGTTTCCATCCGGAGAGAGTCTGACTGACCGGTACTCGCGAGTATGATTAATAGGATTTCAAACATATACAATTAATTCAAACGAAAATTACCACTTCGATCGTGCATCACACAACCCAAACTCGTTGAATTACTTAGTATTTTTACAAAAACCCGACGTATGAAGGCATTACTGCTTACCCTCGTGTCCTATATCGGCCTGTTTTCTGTGCTTCTTGCCCAGGAAAAGTCCAAAGTGATGGTCATGGAGATCAAATCGGAGATTGACCCACCGATGCTGCGGTACGTAAGGCTATCACTTGAGCACGCCGAAAAAATTAAGGCCGACTATGTGATCGTCGAAATGGACACGTATGGCGGTGTACTCACCGATGCCAAAGAAATTGTAGACCTGATCATGGATTTCAAAAAACCAATTTGGGTTTATATCAATTCGGACGCCGCTTCCGCCGGGGCCCTTATTTCCATTGCTTGCGATAGTATCTATATGTCCCCCGGGGCAAGCATTGGTGCAGCCACGGTTGTAGAGGGTACGGGTGGGCAGGCAGCACCCGATAAATACCAATCCTATATGCGTTCCATTATGCGATCGACTGCTGAAGAAAACGGCCGGGACCCACGCATTGCGGAAGGTATGGTAGATGAAAAAGTTGTCGTGGATAGCATCAAGCAAGCCGGAAAGGTGATCACGTTCACAACTTCCGAGGCTTTAAAATATGGTTATTGTGAAGCCAAGGTCGAATCAATTGAGGAAATCCTGAGGCGCAATAAGATTGTGAACTACGACATCGAGTATTTCAAGCTTGGCGCCGCCGAAAAAATCATTGCCTTCTTTTTAAATCCATTCATCAGCGGATTGCTCATTCTCGTGATCATTGGCGGAATCTATTTTGAACTTCAAACTCCTGGTGTTGGGTTTCCCCTGTTTGCTGCCATTATCGCCCTGGTGCTATACCTCGTGCCCTACTATCTCAATGGGTTGGCCGAATATTGGGAGATCCTGGCGCTTTTTGTCGGGCTCACCTTGCTTGTTCTTGAATTGTTTGTGATACCCGGCTTTGGAGTAGCGGGAGTGATGGGGATCGTGATGACGGTTGGGTCGCTTGTTTTGATCATGCTCAACAATGATTTTTTCAATTTTGATTTACTTGGAGGCTACCCCCGGGAGCGGTGTGGCGTCAATG
>JANYKP010000205.1 GCA_025358195.1 Cyclobacteriaceae bacterium | reverse complement strand
TCCTCGTCCAGGGCTGAGCGAATAAAAGCTTGAATGGCTTGGGGCGTGAGGTAAGAAGGATGCATAGCTGAGATCGACTCGAAAAGCTCGATGACCTTACTCTTTTACAAAACTTATTTCGTGTACAAAATAATCTTCGCCCACTTGCCGGACGCGCACCAATACATTGTAGCTGGCGGTGCCGCTCAGATAACGACCGATGGCGAATTGAAGCCCGCCTTTTGAAGAACCCATGTGAACAATGCTGAAGTCATTTACCGGGTGTTTCTTGAAGAACTCTTTTAATACAAATTCGGACTGTGCCTTACTGTAGGTATTGATATTTCCTTCCAGGTTGATATCCACCGATTGGGCAAATGACTTGACCAAGGCGGCTGCATCACTGGCTTTGATAGCATCCTTCATTGGGTTGAAAATCTCCGTTTGGGCCTGTGCCAGCACGCTGGTAGCAAGGATCAATACCCACAAAACTCCTAAACGCTTCATTCACTGGATTTCAGTCCAAAAGTATGCCATTAAATTCTCCCGGCCAAGGTTGGTGCTCAAAGCATCAAATCAGTCGGCTCAACCCTATATTTGACGAAATTTTATACTATGAACCGGAAAGTGTTGTTGATGATTTTGGATGGATGGGGAATTGCCACGAATAAGAAAGTTTCGGCCATTGACCACGCCCAAACTCCCTATATAAATTCATTGTATAAGAAGTATACCCATAGCCGATTGCAGGCTTCCGGTTTGGCGGTTGGCCTGCCGGAAGGACAGATGGGTAACTCGGAAGTTGGCCATATGAATATCGGAGCGGGGCGTGTTGTCTATCAGGACCTTGTGAAAATAAACAAAGCGGTGGATGAAAAAGAGCTTGATAAGAATCCAGTGCTGCTGGATGCGCTGAAATATGCGAAAACAAATGACAAAGCTGTCCATTTGATCGGTCTTTTATCGGACGGTGGTGTCCATTCTCATATCAAACACCTGGAGGGTCTTTGCACGATCGCTCACAATAATTCCATCACCAAACTTTTTGTTCACGCCTTCACAGATGGGCGTGATACAGATCCGAAAGGCGGCGCAGGTTATTTAACTGATTTGCAAAATCATTTAAGCACAACAACCGGAAAGATTGCCAGTGTCGTGGGGCGGTACTTTGCAATGGATCGCGACAAACGCTGGGAACGTGTAAAGATTGCCTACGATCTGTTGGTGAAAGGTGTTGGTGAAAAAACTACGGACATTATTAAAGCCGTTGAAAAATCGTATCAGGCCGGTGTGACGGATGAATTTATTAAACCGATTGTCGCCGTTGACGGAAATGGGAAACCTATCGCTGTCATTCAGCAAGGTGATGTGGTCCTCTGTTTCAATTTCCGCACCGACCGGGGAAGAGAAATCACGCAAGTATTAACGCAACAGGATTTTCTGGACCACGGGATGAAGAAAATGGATCTGTACTACGTGACGATGGCCAACTACGATGACTCCTTCAAGAACGTTAAAGTCATATTTGATAAAGACAATCTCATAAACACGCTAGGTGAAGTCGTGGCGAAGGCCGGGAAGAAGCAAATCAGGATTGCAGAAACAGAGAAATACCCGCACGTCACTTTTTTCTTTTCGGGCGGACGTGAGGAACCCTTTGAGGGAGAGCGTCGGATTCTTTGCCCTAGCCCGAAGGTGGCCACCTACGACCTCCAGCCAGAAATGAGTGCTACCGATATCCGGGATAAAATTATTCCTGAATTGGAAAAGAAAACAGCCGATTTCATTTGTCTGAATTTTGCCAATCCGGACATGGTAGGACATACCGGTGTTTTTGAGGCGGCCGTGAAAGCCTGCGAAACTGTTGATCAGTGCAATCAGGCAGTAACAGAAGCTGCCAGAAAAAATGGCTACTCGGTCATCATCATCGCTGACCATGGCAATGCCGAATTAATGGCCAATGAGGATGGCACGCCGAACACCGCCCACACGACCAACCTGGTACCCTGCATTTTTGTCGATGACCAGTATAAAGGAAAGATCAGGGACGGAAAACTGGGGGATTTAGCTCCTACGATCCTGAAACTAATGGGCATTCCCATTCCTTCAGAAATGAACGGGAACATTTTAATTGACGGTTGAGTTTATATAGTAGGTTATGTATCAATCATTTGATTCCCTGCCGGCACATGCCCGTCTCTGGATTTACCAGGCGAGCAGAACCTTTGACACCGTTGAAAAAGAACAACTTTTCAACGGATTGAAAGATTTGTGCGAACAATGGTCCGCACACGGCACACCATTGCACACATCCTTTACGATTCAGTTTGATCAATTTGTGATTATGGCGGTAGATGAGAAGGTGAATGGGGCCAGTGGCTGTTCGATTGATGGAAGTGTGAGGTACCTGAAAAGTTTGCAAGACCAGTTAGGCATTGACTTCTTCAATAGAACCTGTGTTGCTTTTCTCCAGGAAGGGAAAATCATTGTTCATCCCTTTGTAGGGATACGAAATCTCTTTGAAAGCTACACACTATTGGCGGAGACCGTTACGTTTAATAATACACTCACAACTAAAGGGGAGTGGGAAAAACACTGGAAGGTGCCGGTTAAAGAGTCTTGGTTGGCCCGTTATTTACCTAAAACTGCGGTAGCTGATTGACCTTCCCAGATTTCACAATTTTGTACCTTTCGATCAAATGACCAGGAACCCGGCAAATTGGATATCGTCTGTCATCGTGCTCACCCTTGTGGTGTTGATTGCCTGCAGCCCCGAAAAGAAAGCGCTAAAGAATTTTCGTTATGAAAAATTTGAAGAAGTAATAACTTATTTCCAGGGTGTTTTGACCCGTCAGCCAGGCAATGGCAAAGCGAACTATTACATCGCCGAGTCCTACCGCCAATCCAACCGGATCAAAGAATCGGAAAAATATTATGCACGGGCTGGCGGTCCTGGTGTCAATAAGGATTCTGTACTTTTTTATCTCGCCAAAGCACAGCAGGCGAACGGAAAATATGCCGAATCAAAAACAACATTGGAAGAACTTCGATCCTCCACCATACTGGATGACATGCGCGACCGTGCAAATAAAGAGTTGGCCGGTCTAGATTACCTTGGTAAACTTGATGAAAAGAAAAGTTACTATCGGATCAAGAATCTTGAAACGCTGAACTCCAATTTTAGTGAGTACTCGCCGGCGTATCTAAACGGAGAATTGTACTTCACTTCTTCACGTT
>JANYKP010000203.1 GCA_025358195.1 Cyclobacteriaceae bacterium | reverse complement strand
GATAATTCCCAGGTTGCAGAAGGCATCCGGCACACTGTCAAATTCCTTGATTGCTTTCAAATAGAAATCCCTGGCGCGCTCGTCACCGTGCTCATCCAACAAAAGCGCTTCCTCAAAGGTCGTAAGCTGGTTCAGCTTTATGACTTTTCCCCCTGTGAAAAGGTTGAGCTGCCCGGGTTTGTCTGTTGAGACAGGCCGCTTTTTGCGAACAGGTCTGAACCCGAACTTTTCCGGTGGTTCGATTGGGAACTTGACCACTTTTGCCATCACGGCAAAGATAATAAAATCGCCGGGCCTCACCCCGGCCCTCTCCCGAGGAGAGGGAGGTTCCCTTCGCCCCCGGAGAAGGGTTAGGGATGAGGCCCCCTCACCCCTATGCTAACTTGCTTTCCGTCGTACAGTCTTCGTATCCTTTTTCTTCTTCTCTTTGGCAGCCGGTCCCTTCGCTTTTTCCATGGGCTTCTTGGCCTTTTCAATGCTGGCTTTAAGGGCTGTCATGATATCCACCACTGGCGTTTCTTCTTCGACGATCGTTACAATTTCCTTGCCCTCTATCTTAGCTTGGATCATTCCACGAAGAGCATCTTGATAATGATCCTTCATTTCAATTTGCGTAAACTTCCTGGACATGGAGTCCACGAGCATTTTGGCCATCTTTACTTGTTCCTTGTCAACTTTTACATCCTCAAGTAGTTGAGGCACTTCACTTATACTTCTTACTTCTTTCGGATAACGAAGTTTATATAAAAGAATTCCGTTCTTTTCCGGTGTCATTAATACGACCGTCTCACGATCGCGGAGCACGACCCGGCCCACTCCTACCTTACCCGATTCTTTCAAAGTTTTGGCCAGCAATGAATACGTCTTGGCCGCAATTTCGCCGTCGGGTCCGATGAAATAGGGTGCGTCAAAGAGCGTTGGATGAACTTCCGATGCAAGGACGAAGCCTTCGATGTCAATTACACGCGTACTCTTTAATTTGACTTTCGTGAAGTCCTCATCATTGATAATCACAAACTGTCCAGGCTCATATTGATAGCCTTTCACGATGTCTTCCGTTCGCAGCGTTTGCCCAGTGACCTTATCCTTCTTTTCATAACTCACTTGATTGTGGCCCTCTTTAGAAAGAAGGTTGAAGCTGATCGTTTGGCCAGAATCAATGGCATTATAAACCCGAATGGGGATCGTGACTAACGAGAAACGGATATGTCCTTTCCAGATAGCTCTCATAGTAAAAATGTTAGTTAGACTAAAAAATTAGAACAATGCTGCTAAAGTATTGGTAATGAATCATTTTTCAAAATTTTATGACAGGCTTTGTTTGAATTTTCATGGATGTATTTCGCCATTATTTTGAATCCTGGACACATCGAAATCCTACAGTGGCATTTCGCTCAAAGCCCTGGGAAACTCTTAGCAAAAACTGCCGGTAGTGCAACTCCCGCGGTCCACCTTGAACGTACCACCAGCTGGACGACGGTTTGAAATAACTACCTCCCTTCATCATGATATACCTATAACTTCCACTTTCGTAGACGTCGTTTGTAAGTTGCCAAACACAACCGGTAAGGTCCTGAAGACCAAATTGATTGCTGCCTTTTGGGAACTTCCCAACCGGATAGGGCTTACCATCGCCAAGGTTACAGTTTTTAGGATCAATCCCTTCGATGGCAGCGACCGTCAGTGTTTCTGTTACAAATTGCTCTTTTCGTCTTACTGGCTTGTCTTGTCGCCAGGGCCACTCGTTAAGTTGGTCCGTCTGGCCGGCATATTGCCATTCGATTTCCGTGGGTAACCGCTTGCCCGCCCAGGTTGCGTATGCCCTGGCATCCTCATAGGATATATACACGACGGGATATTGCTCCTGCCCTTCCGGAATCCTTTTATTAATCCAATGCTTCAAAAAATTGACGGTATCTGTGGGAGCGTACCGCATCGCATCCAAAAATATTTTGAAATCCCCATTAGTAACCGGATGACGATCCATATAAAATCCAGAAATATCAAACGTCTCATTTATTCCTTCAGTTGGGTATGGAATAAATTCATCACCATGGGTAGCTTTGAACAGGAATTTTCCGTGGGGTACCTTAACCATTCCTGTTGGCAACTTCTGGGTCACAACCGTTTTCGTTGTCTCTGAAATCAGCCGGGCTATTCCAGGTTTAACAAACAAGATAACTTCATCCAATAAATTATTATCGTCAAATGCCTGTACTACAATTTTACCCTCAAACCGGCCAAACTTTTCATGGATATCCAAGGATTGATTGTTATGAGACGATAGTAATAATGCTGTCCTTTCATAGCCAGGCTCACCAGCCCAGATCTTAATAACACTCCCTTGCGTCGTGGATACCGAAAGACGGTTTCCTTTTAATGTAGCGTTGAGAACAGCCGGCAACTCCGCGAGGCACATAACCTGGCCTTCATTATTCGTTCCCATGAATGATTGATTGAAAGCATCCAGTTCGACCTTGACGTACGACTTGCTATTTGAATTGCTTACTTCTGCAGCATGATGATGCCAAAGGTCTATCCAATGAAATCCTTCGCGTGGTTTTATTTCAAAAAGCGAACCTGAAAACCCTGCGGGCTTTAAACTAAAAATAGTGTACAGGGTTTTGTTGTCCTGCGGCCAGCGATTAACCCATATACTGTCAACCGAGGTTGGAATTAGTGGCACATATGCATTTGAATTGAAATTTGAAGTATTCTCCCGCAGGATTCGCGATGTCTTTCCCAAAAACAGGTATTGATCCTCTTCCCATGGAGGATGCCCCGGAGCGAACTGATTGATCTCGGTTCCATAGCCGTTGAAGAACGAAACAGCATACTCCCGCTGAATGGGTTCCTTATAAACTTCTGCTACCCGAAAAATTGCGAAGTCGGGACGAATCAATTTGTTCAGGTTGAGCATCGGCGGATAGTACAGAGCATTGTGCACTCTTCCCGATAGGATACCGGGCATGTCTTTGGGTACTGCCATTCCCTCACTGTACATAATTACGCCGGGCTTCACTTTGTCGGCTGCTTCCTGGAGTTCGCCTGATGACTCGCCTTTGGTATCAAGCACCACGCCATCTGCCGAGGTCTCCCGAATCAAGTCGGCCAATCCCTGCAAATGTTCCATGCCGCGCGTGCTTTCATCCCACGGGTTATATGCAATAAAAAATCTTGTATGATGGGAGCGCAACGTGTCAGCGAGGACCTTCAGTGTCTTAAGTCCTCCTGGCAAATCCCTGTACATGTCAAATTGGTTGCGTTGGTCCAGGCCCAAAGATGGCCAGGTAGGCCACAAACAAATGACATCATCACCGCCATAAAGTTTATCGCCTCTTTGGAGGAATTTCGTCCAATTAAATTTGTTTGTTGTCGCATCGTAAAAGTCCTTATCCCAGGCCATCATCAGGTGCATCACGTAGGCTTTACGTACCCATTTCAGGTCTTCACGTTTGTAAAGTGACTCATCAAATACTTCCAGATCATAAAGTTTCTTTTCCTGAAAGCATTTGCGCAGCCCTTCTTGCCAGGAGCCTTGGAAAATGTTTGCATAAAATGAATAGGACACAGAACCTCCTGGCGCAATGATTGTTTCGAACCGTCTGCGGATCGCGTTTTTTAGGGAATTCAAATCACGGCGTGCCAAGCCAAACAGGCTGCGGTCATCCGTCAGTGAAAAACTGCAATAGCCCAGCTCCCATGCATTATCAGGTACGATTACATTAACGGCCTGACGTCCCGGTTGGAACAAGTGTGTGCGTGAGAGTCGGTGGTCGCCCTTTCCGGTAATAAACAGCTCTTTTTCGGACGGTGCAAAAGGTACGACGTTGTGAAGATGAAGGGTATCTCTTGATGTGTTTATAAACGTGATGATCAAAGAAGATTCAAAATGTGAAGGTCCCTCGATCATGATTTTTATAGGTGATGATTGAGTGGAGTTAAAAGTCTTCTCACCGATCTGGTAAGAAACCAAGGGTCTTCCTAATTGGAAAGTTGTGGAGCCGATTTGTACCTCTTTGGCAGTCCCATTTTCAATATTAAAGTGCGGGACTTGTGCCGAAACGAAATCCCGAAAAAAAATTAATACAAAGGCAGTCAGGCATGCACTATAAAAATAATTCCAGTAATGATCCGAAGCCCGTCTAACAATCATCGAAAACATTTTCTTAATGTTCGGTGCTGGAATCAATCCGCAACTTTTTGATCATATCGGCACTTACTGAATCAGCATAGGCACCATAGGCATCCAGGAGTAAACCTTTCAGACCTTTCGTCGATCGGATCGCATAGAGCACCTCGCTGTCATCGGGGTTCGTCATGCCTTCAAAGCGGTGAACTTCATCAATATGAAATTCTTCAGGCATAAGTCGGATGTCAAGGCTGGGGCATTCTATCCATTCATGATGGAGGTTAAAATCCGCGGTATAGCCTCGCTTCTTTAACGATTCCATCGCTTCCGAGGAGGTTGCGTAGTGTTTCATTATAAATTGGTTAGGCTGAATGTAGGAAGAAATAAATAACTATTTTTGATCGTTATCGCAATTATGAAACAACTTTATATCATTGGTTTTTTTCTCCTCTTAACCGCATGCGGTGGTGCTGGAAAAACCTATCATACAGTAAAAGTTGTAAAACCTATCTATCATCATGGTTACTATAAAAAGAGTGTGTGGCATAAGAAGCTACAGGTAGGTAGAATCCGGATCCGATGGTTCGAAAAACAGGGAGTGAGGAGTGTGAAAATGAAGGGTTAATAATCGGTAATCGGTATCACTGCAGTCCCTTCAATGCGAGGTCCACGTGTCTCCTTAGAAATATCTTCAACGGTGTGATCTGGCTGATGTGGGCGGTGATTACGGAGCCATAAAAGACAGTGCATAATAAATTCGTTACATCACGCGTGGAGGTTGCTTTCGTGATTTCCTTTTTAAAGATCGCCTCCAG
>JANYKP010000197.1 GCA_025358195.1 Cyclobacteriaceae bacterium | reverse complement strand
CGGAATGGAGGGAATTGCGTACAACGTTTGTGTTTGCGCAGTGGTGGACTTTTGAAAACGTATCTGTCCACGTGACCAAACGTTGAACGAAGATAAAACTTTAAATTAACTCGTCACGGCACCATTGCAGAAACATTTTGTTGAGCCGACACCTTCGGTGAGGGTTGCTCAATTTATCTAACTTAGATGGAACTTAAAATATTAGCTATGACTAAAAAAACAATTCATCGTATGAGTCGCTGAATACAGCCGCTCAGCGCCAGTTAGACAAACTTTCAGCCTGTCTGTCGGCGGGTAGTTATTCACCCCGCACGGTGCGTAACTACACTTCTGAAATGCGATTCCTCTTTTCGTATTTCAATGATCTGGATCCCCTTACTATTGGACCCGATGAGATCATTCTCTATCTCAACTACCTCAAGACTGGCTTAAATCTTGGCCGTGACAAGTGCAGAATGCTCGCCCAGAGCTGTAGCTTCTTCTACAAACATGTGCTTAAGAAACCCTACCTGCTCCCTTCCAAACTCTATCCCCGTAAAGAGTTCAAACTACCTGAAATTCTCAGTCAGCAGCATGTAGCACATCTCTATCGGGCTATCCCCAATATCAAACACCGTTGCATCATCGGCATACTCTATGGTGCAGGCCTTCGTCTCAATGAACTGCGTATGCTTAAAATCAATGCAGTTGACAGCACGGCCATGCAATTGAAAGTGGTACAAGGGAAAGGTAATAAAGATCGCTTTACCATCCTGCCAAAATTTATTCTTAATGATCTGCGCACGTACTATAAACAAGATCGGCCCAAACAATACCTCTTCGAAGGCCGCTTCCATGGAAGGCCCATGCATGAACGTGCCATCGGTCATGCCGTAACTCACTCCATGAAAGTAGCCGGGTTGGATAACAGAGGCTTTTCAGCTCACACTCTTCGACACAGCTTTGCCACTCACTTGCTGGATCAGGGAATCGACATCCATACGATCAAAGAATTACTGGGTCATACAAGAATCGAAACGACCATGGTCTACCTGCACCTGCAACAAACTAAAAGAGCTTCTCTGATTTCTCCTCTCGATACGATCATGAGTCACTACCCGGATAAGAAAGTCGTGGAAGTTGCAGAAGCCATAACAGGCTCCCAGGTATGAGTGTCACTCAAGGGCTACTGCAGGAAAAACTTTTCGCGCATCCCTTCATACAATCATTCAACCCGTATAGCAGGGCTGTGTTCGATAAATTACACCGGTGTCATACCGCGCGTACCGGCATGCATCGCTACCGCTGTGATCAGAAAGCCTGCGGCTTTGAACATTGGCAATATCACAGTTGTGGCAATCGTCATTGCCCTAACTGCGGTGCCTTCAAAAAGGAACAATGGATTGAGTTTAAAACCTCGGAGCTCTTACCCACCGCTTACTATCATCTGGTATTCACCTTACCGCATGAGTTGAACGGATTGATCATGGGAAATCGAAAAGCAATGTTCAATCTGCTATTCCAGGCCTCGGCCCATACCTTACTTACGCTGGGAAAAGATGAAAAATACCTCGGCGCTGAAACGGGGTTTACTTCCATTCTTCATAGTTGGGGGCAAGACCTTTCTTTTCATCCGCACATCCATTGCATTGTGAGTGCCGGCGGCATAAAGGATGGTAAGTGGATAAAAGAAAAACGCACGAACAACAAATTCATTTTTCCACAGGGTAGTATGCAGAAGATATTCAAAGGATACTTCATGGAACACCTGCGAAAACTGCATCGGCAAAAGCTGCTACTGGTAGAAGAATCAGTTTTTCAAGACTTGCTCACTACGATAGGTTATAAAAAGTGGAATGTTTATGCTAAAAGTCCGTTTGGGGGACCGGCCCAGGTGGTAGCGTACCTGGGCAGGTACACACACAAGATTGCCATCACGCGCCACCGCATTCTGGAAATAACCGATACGCATATTCAGTTCCGCTATAAAGACTATGCTGATGGTAACAGCGTGAAAGAGATGACGCTCACGCATCAGGAATTTCTGCGCCGGTTCGAACAGCATATTTTACCGAGGCGATTTGTAAAAATCAGAAGCTACGGCTACCAGAAAAACTATGATAAGACAGCGCGCCTGCAGGCATTACGCAAAAGCATGAATATCGCACCCATGCCGTCCAAAGTAATGGTACCTGTCCGGCAGCGCATTCTGGAGAAGTATGGAAAAGATATCAGTATATGCCCCACCTGTAACAAAGGAATCATGGTACTGATGGAAACGATCCGGCCCCGAAGGTCACACCAAATCATCTTACCGCTACCGGCAGTTAATAATAAAGCTGATCCGGTATTGAAGGCATGAAGTTTTTGGAAGTGAGTAGATAAGTGAAGGATTTTTATTGGCTGTTAAAAAATAAACCTGGGATAATGGGTAAGGGAACCTGTGTGCTGATCGGATGATGATGGAGCAAAGAACAATAGCAAAATGTATCGGCTCAGTAAACCGCAAGAGAAAAAACCAGTACAAAACCACCTACAGTAATACCGGGCGCAGTGGCTGATCAGGTGGTCGGTCAACACCGGGTAAACGAAAAGCCCCAATGAAGTTCACTATTTCATCGGGGCTTTTTATTTGGGGGCTTTACGTCTACTCGGCTTATTATTGGCGGTAGTTTTTTCTACTCGAAATAATAAACTCTTGAGTCAAACCATTTCCAAGTATAGGGTTCATGTCCTAAGTATCTATATCCGAAGTCAATC
>JANYKP010000180.1 GCA_025358195.1 Cyclobacteriaceae bacterium | reverse complement strand
GTTACTGTTTCCACTGATCCAATTATGATCCATGATAGACTCGCTATTAGCATCCCCATGGTCATCGCCGTGAACGACCTCACATTTTTTATAAGCGCAGTGACCACCAGGCTGAAGACAATAATACACCAGGCGTCCACTGTTTCCAGGATTTCAAATTGTTGAAAGTGGAGGACATCCGTCGCGTAAAATGGCAGGAGGTAATAAATTTGCCAAAACATAATCCAGAATCCCGAGAAAATTACAAGGAAACTGATGAATCTAATATTGGTAAAGACGAGCAACATATCTTGAAACACTTTCCCAAACGTCCGCTGTTCTCCAACCGTCTGTTCGAATTCTGGTTCGCGGAAGAAAAGAAAAGTACCTATGAACAGCAGCAATGAAATGATCGAAGACATCACCAATACGTATTCAATTCCCCAATCCTGTCGCACCTGAAGCGCGACGATGGGGCCTATGGCGCCGCCAAAGTTTACCAGGGAATAATATATGGAAAATCCAAGACCTCGTGACTCTTCTTTTGAGGTTTTAGCAACTGTTCCTACGATACAAGGTTTAATAAGCGAGCCTCCTACTGCTGTTAACAATAAAACGCCGATAACATACGTCTTCTTTCCAATAACCTCGACAATTTCCTGACTAAATTCCATGCCCGCCATGCCGATCAGAAAATAGCCAAGGCTGAACATGCCGAAACAGGTCATCAATGTCCGTCTGAAACCATATCGATCCACCAGTACACCGGCCACGATGGGCAAGAAAAAAATCAATCCGGAAAAAAATCCCGCCAAGGTTCCTGCCTCTTCTTTGAGTCCAACCTTGGTTGCCAGGAAAACGGTGAGAACCGCCTTCGACCCATAGAAGGCAAGTCGTTCAAAAAGTTCCAGCGCATTGGCTATCCAGAAGGTGGGAGAAAACCCAGTTCGTATGGCGTTTAACCGATCGTTGAGACTCATGGATCAGGATTATAGGATTAAGGGATTAAGGGATTAAGGGATTGAAGAATTAGAGGTTGGATCAAAATAAAAAGAAATTGATTGGGTTCAATTTTTGTTACAAGCATTATTCGCAATTCGTAATTTGTCATTCGTAATTTATTTCAATCTAAAGATTTTATCCACAAAAAAACCCGATAGATCGGGCTTTCTTTTTGGTTATCCCATCGTCTCGACCTCCAGTCGCCACTTCTCGGGAGAACGCCACAAGCTGGAGAGCAAGAGCTCCCGCATGAAAATAAATTCTTTCGGAAGCTTGTCATACATCCGTTCGAAGAGCTCCGCGTGGTCAAGCAATTCTTTCTTCCAGGCTTCACGGTCAATGTTCATGATCGCTTCAAATTGTTGACGTGTAAAATCGGATCCGGTCCAGTCGATATCGTCATAATGCGGCATCCATCCGATGGGACTTTCGACGGCATTGGATTTGCCTTGAATTTTTTCAACGATCCACTTCAATATTCTCATATTCTCGCCATAACCGGGCCATTGAAAGTTTCCGTTCTCGTCCTTGCGAAACCAATTAACACCAAAAATTCTGGGAGGATTGGGAATGTTGCGTCCAAACTGAAGCCAATGATTGAAATATTCGCCCATGTGATAGCCGCAGAATGGAAGCATGGCGAAAGGATCTCTTCTCACCTTTCCTACCTCACCGAATGCTGCCGCCGTCATCTCCGACCCCATGGTCGCGGCAAGGTAGACGCCGGAATTCCAATTGTGTGCCTGATAAATCAATGGAATGGTGTTGCTTCGCCTTCCTCCAAAAACGAATGCGCCAACAGGCACTCCATTTGGATCTTCCCAGGATGGATCCAATACAGGGTTTTGTGCAGCGGGAGCTGTGAACCGAGCATTGGGATGCGCACATGGCTTGCCACTGGCTGGATCCCATTTTTGTCCATGCCAATCGATCAGACCCTTTGGTGGTTCCTTCGTCATGCCCTCCCACCATACGTCCCCATCGGGTGTTACACCAACATTCGTGAATATGGTATCCTTTGAAATGGTTGCCATGGCATTTGGGTTGGTCTTTAAGTTTGTCCCGGGGGCCACTCCGAAATATCCTGCCTCTGGGTTAATAGCATACAGCTTCCCGTCCTTACCTGGCTTTATCCAGGCAATATCATCCCCAACCGTTGTAATTTTCCACCCACCGAATTCTTTTGGGGGGATCAGCATAGCAAAATTTGTTTTGCCACATGCACTTGGAAAGGCGGCAGCAACATAAGATTTATCTCCCTGTGGACTTTGCACCCCCAAGAGCAGCATGTGTTCAGCAAGCCAACCTTCATCCCGGGCCATCGATGATGCAATGCGCAACGCAAAACACTTTTTGCCTAGCAGGGCATTGCCGCCATAACCCGAACCGTACGAGACAATGGAGCGGTCTTCCGGATAATGAACAATATATTTTACGGTAGGATTCGTAGGCCACTTTACATCCTGCTGACCAGGCTCCAGTGGAGCGCCAACGGAATGCAAACATTTCACATACTCACCATCAGCACCCAAGACGTCTATCACTTTCTTACCAACCCGTGTCATGATGTGCATATTGACCACTACATATTCTGAATCAGAAATCTGCACGCCAATGTGTGAAAGTGGGGAACCTACTGGGCCCATACTAAATGGTATCACATACAACGTACGTCCCTGCATACAACCTTCAAAAAGCTTCTTAAGCCTGGGTTTCATCTCCTTTGGATCAACCCAGTTATTAGTGGGGCCGGCATCTTCTTTCCAACGACTGCATAT
>JANYKP010000104.1 GCA_025358195.1 Cyclobacteriaceae bacterium | reverse complement strand
GCCTGATAAGCATTCTTTGATTGGCCTAGCATGGTGGCGGCATTCATCTTGTAGCGATAGGGTCCCGCCAGCAAGTCGGCGGCTTTCAAAAAGATACTGGCTCGCTGCTCCCATTCTAAATTGGACCACAATTCTTTGGCGCCCAAAGCTGCGTTGATGGCTTGTTCGACATGCCCTTTGTCTCCTTCATGGAAGTAACCAAGGATGTGCTGATGATCATGAGGAGGGGAGATGGGCTTCTTCTTTCCCGATCGCACCTCTTCAGCACCGATGTACATGGGGATATCGAGTACTGTTTTGCGGGCCTCTTCAATCGCTTTCTTTAACGCAGCCCGTTCTTTTGATCCCGGCGCGTAGGAGAGCACCGTTTCATTTTTAGGACGTGGGATATTGTAAAATCCTTTTGACATGGAATTATTTTTTAGGAGTGACAAAAGTACTAAAATGTCTTCGTTGAGGGTGAAACTAAAGAATCCATAAAATGACCCGGTTAGAGCAAGCCACGTAACTCTCGCAGGCTTTTTATTTCAAAGGTCACGCGCTCTTGATGCGGCGCACCAGCCGGATTGAAATAGATTGTATCAATTCCGGCTGAACGGGCGCCAACAATATCCGTAAGTAAATTGTCGCCAATCATGACCGCATCGGCCGACCGATGGCCCGCTTCTTTGAGTGCAAATTCAAATATTTCTTTTGTTGGTTTTTTGTTGCCAGCCCGCTGGGAGGTTACAATGGCTTTGAAATAGTGGTGTATTCCGGAAGAACTCATTTTGGTCGATTGCAATTCATCAAAACCGTTGGTGACGATGACCATGGGGTATTTTGCGTGGAGGTATTCAAGGGTTTCATTTGCATGAGGCAAAAGGTTTTTCTTCTTCGGCAGTTCCTGAAGGAAATCAGCCGAGAATTTTAATGAAAGCGGATAGTCGTCAATTCCGGTTTCGCCGAATACTTTGTGGAAACGTTGCAACCTGATATCCTCTGATCCGATAAGATTTTTATCATGAAGATCCCACAGGCGGGTATTGATACGCACAAACGTTTCATGGAAGTAGGCAAAACTACTGACCCCCTTTTCGTGAAGATTGTATTGATGAAAAAGTTCTTTGAGTGTTTCTGCAGAGTTTGATTCAAAATCCCACAAGGTGTGGTCGAGGTCGAAGAGAAGGCAGGTATAATTTTTCATAGGGCCTAAAGCTGAAAGCATAAAGCTAAAAGTTTAAAGCTTGGTTTCACCTTCTTTTCAGCTTTGAACTTTCAATTTTGAACTTTCAGCCTTATGTGTAATTTATTCAGAGCCAATTCCCGGTTGGTAAACAACGTCTGAAAAATATGCTGGTCATGCTGCAGGGCGGGATCGCGCCGGATAAATTCAAGCATTTGTTTCAGGATGTCGAGGACTTCTTCCTTGATCTGATAAAATACCCATTGGTTTAATTTGCGGGAAGAAAGTATGCCTGAGTTTTTTAAATAGATCAGGTGGCGCGAAGTTTTGGCCTGCGTAAATTCAAGGATGCGTTCCAGGTCGGAGATGCACATTTCTCCGTTGCTCATGATAAGATTTAGGATGCGCAGACGGGACGTGTCGGAACAGGCCATGAAAATTTGTGACCCCAGGTCGATGTTGAAATGTTTTAGTCGCACGTTTTCGTTACGAATTTAACAAAAAACCATTGCCGGAAATCCGTTAGGCGAATAGTGACCTTCTCATTATCTTTGAAACCAATGGCTTTATGAAGTTGAAAAGGGTTTATTTGCTAGCCTTGTTGGTTACCGTGTGTGGGGTGATGGCCATCTCTGACGGTCATGCACAAAACAAAAAAAGAATCATCCAGTTGTCCGGGATCGTCCTCGGTGAGGACAGCGTGAGCGGGCTGCCGGGTGTACACGTGTATGTACCGAAGGCCGGACGGGGAACAAGTACCCAGCCAAATGGCTTTTTCTCCATGCCCGTGCTGGTGGGCGACAGCGTGGTGATCAGCTCCGTGGGTTATATCCGGCGACATTACATTGTACCGGAGTCTCCGGATGAATTCATGACGATTATCATTGAAATGGCAACGGATAATACATTCCTGAGAGATGTGGTGATTATGCCATTCCCTACGGAAGAAGTATTCAAGCAGGCGGTGCTGGCGCTCAATGTGCCGCTGAACGAAAATGGTATTGACAAACGGAATCTCAATGCCGAGTTAATGGCGTTGATGATGCAGAATACCCCCATGGACGGCAATCTCAATTACCGGTACTACATGAACCAGTACAACCAGTCCATCAGTGACCGCTCACAGGTGCGCGTCAACCCATTCCTCAACCCCTTTAACTGGGCGCGGTTCTTCCGGGATTTGAAACAGAATAAGAAGAAGAAGTGATGATGTGCATCGTCACCGATACACCGCCATTTGCAAAACTCAGATCGATCCCCAGGGTACTAAAATAGTTAAGAGGCCACCTTATTTTAGTAAAGCAGCCTCTTAATTAGCCTCCTGTCCTTTCGCTGGCATTATCCAGTTCAAGTTATATGGATGTCATCTCAGGTTACGATACATAGGACCTGGTCCTCAATCAAACCACTCCAAAGACTAACAACGTTTCAATTACTAAATAGTGTGCCAAAGAAAAATGTTTCCTTTTGAAAGATCATGGCGATAAAAATGTAGAGATATTTCCTTTGAAGTCAGAATGCGTTGCCTAAAATCCACAAGTCATTCTCAAAGAAATGAAACGACTGGTTCCAAATTTCGCGGCCAACTCATGATTGATGATGCCTGTCATGATCCTTATTTGAGTTGGAGGTTGAGCTAGTTGGAGCATAGAGGAGGAGGGTGAAGGAGGTCCTTCGGGAGCTTGAGGTGAAATAATGGGAGCAGACTTTTCCTTACTTGAATTTTTAGTATTATTGCACCCTCTTTTTCTGGGAGGTACCCCGATGAGTCGGGGCCGGTTAGTATTATTTCGGGGTGTAGCGCAGCCCGGTTAGCGCATCACGTTCGGGACGTGGAGGTCGGATGTTCGAATCATCTCACCCCGACAGCTTGACAATCAAGCGTCAGCAAAACCCTCTATACATTATGTGTGGAGGGTTTTTCATTTTCCAAACTCTCCAAAAAATGCACATACACCCATCGCTGTG
>JANYKP010000099.1 GCA_025358195.1 Cyclobacteriaceae bacterium | reverse complement strand
CTCGAAGGATCCTGTTCCGGTTTCTGGTGTTGTTTGGCCGGGTTTATTGAGCCACCACTTCATTGAGGAAATGTTTTGAGTGGTATATTTTTAGAAGCCTTTAAAATCTTACGGCCGTCGGGCCCAAAATCGAGGGCACCGTTCCGCCATTCATAGATAAGCACAACCACCAGCAGGGTAATAAAAATCATCACGCCTCCATAACCATACCATCCCAACTCCTCAAAAGCGATGGCCCATGAAAAAATAAACATGGTCTCGACATCAAAAATCACAAACAGCATGGCGATCAGATAAAATTGGGATGAGAAACGAAGTCGTGCCGATCCGGTGCTAAGGATTCCGCCTTCGTACGGTTCGTTAGTTGCGCGGTCCTTGTGATGCTGGCCGAGTACATAGGAAATAATGAGAATACCGGCAATGAGGGTACAGACTATTGCCGTATAAACCAAAAGTGGCCACAAAACGGTATTTTCATTTGCGTTGTCCAAAACAAATTTGCCTCCAGCAAATCATTTTTAAGTTAGGCCTCACCCCGGCCCTCTCCGCAGAAGTGAAAGAGTAATAGAAATCTTGCGTCCCAATGGAGTAAAGAATGCTACCTGCTGACAGAATTGAAGGTATGATTTTTAACGATAAAACAAAAGAATGTTGTCTACAATTTCAATCATCCGCGATCTTGTGAGGGTGCCGACGGGATGATGTGTGGATTATGACGAGTCTTTTGGCTGTCGGCTAAGTAGTACAAAAGCTAAGGCCAAATGACTTCGCGACTCACCATTACGCCGGATCAAAAAACCAGTTAGTGACCGGTTATATAATGCTCCAGATCCTCAATAATGATTTTTTGCTCTTCTATGATAAAGTGTACCAGGTCGCCGATAGAGATCATTCCGACCAGCGTATCACCCTCCATCACCGGCAAGTGACGGATGCGCTTGTCCGTCATGAGATTCATGCAATCTTCTACGGTGCCGTCCGGTGTAACTGTAATTGGATCTCTTGTCATTATCTCGCGCACGGGTGTATCCTTTGATGATTTCCCTTTGAGAATCATTTTTCGAGCATAGTCCCGTTCGGTAAATATGCCTGCCAACTTTCCATTGTCCACCACCAAAAGGCCTCCAATATTTTTCTCGCACATGAGCTCAACGGCGCGGTACACCATCGTAGCCGACTCCACGGAAAAAACAGCCTTACCCTTGGTTGCCAGTATGTTTCCTACTTTTCTCATAATAAATTGATTTCAATCGAATGAAGGTAATTTTTTAATATAAAAAAAACAAGGTGTTTTCTTCTGGCTCACCCGCAATCCTATCTGGGATCAGGTATTTTAAATTCAACTGAATCATTATTTTTGTGGTTATTAGAAAGGAATTCCGGGGCGTAGCGCAGCCCGGTAGCGCGCCACGTTCGGGACGTGGAAGTCGTAGGTTCGAATCCTGCCGCCCCGACTTCGCCCGCCATAGCTCCGCTTCGGAGCGACGGCGAGCTTTTGCTTACGAAGACTTGATTTCATATCGAAGTCCGTATGACGAGCTACGTCGGGCAAGGCCCAGCTTTGACCTCTATAAGCCTAAGTGGACTCAGACGATTCAGGATGAATGGAAAAGGAACCTGCTCAAAAAACGTCCTGATCTTAAAACAGGTCAATTAGATAAGACCATCCTTGAAATGAATAAAGCATTCCCGGATGCAAGTGTAGAGCAGTATGAAATTCTTATTCCTACGTTTGACCTGCCCGATATCGATGACTGTCATTTGCTGGCGGTGGCAGTCCGTTGTCACGCAGAAGTAATTGTAACATCGAATCTTAAACATTTCCCAGAAAAATACCTAAGCGAATTTGAGATCGAAGCGCAACATCCTGACCATTTCATCACCAATCTGATCGACTTAAACCCGGAGAAATCTTTAGAGGCATTTGGGCAACAGGTATCGTTTCTAAAAAATCCACCAATGACCGCATCTCAGGTTTTAGACTCGTTAGAAAAAGCTGGACTTTCTATCACTTGCACCAGATTGAGGATTAAAATGAAGAACTTTAGTGGGTCTCGTATTCGGTGGCCAAGGTTTTGCGAAATGAGGGTTATTCGCTTCTCTCTCAAACATTTACACAGAGTTAGGGCAATTATCAGCACAGAGTTAGTGTAAAATAAGCCTGCTTCCGCTACGGAACTGGGGGATCCAGGGACCTTCATTGAAACTACTTCGGCCTGCGACAATTTCCCCGATGGGAATCTTCTCTTGTTTTGTCCACCATTTCAGGTCTACCTCTTCGGCAACTTATCATAGGACAAGAAAAATTGCAGCACACGTTAATTTTTTAAAACAACTATAAAAATTCTCTCTCATTGACATAGGGAAGTGATCAAAAAAATGGAGTAGTAAGTGGAACGACCTCCAATACACCTCCATGAAGAAGATAAACACGGATGCTCTTTTCAAAGTACTGTCGGCCATTTATCCGATATCGGAAGCCTTCAAGTTTTCTTTAGTGAAAGAATTGATTCCGTTGTCCTTGCCGAAAAACCATCTCTTGCTGGAGGCGCCAAAAATTGCCGAATTTGTCTATTTCATACAAAGTGGATTTGCAATGTCTTATACTTTCCAGGACGGCAAAAGACTGACGGAAGGGTTTTGGAAGGCCCGGCAAATCATGACTTCAGTCAACAGTTTTTATGCACAGGTCCCCTCTGAGGAATATATTCAACTCGCGGCTAAAAGTGATCTCCTTTGTATCAGCCGTGCAGCGGTACAGAGCCTATTTGAAAAGCATCAAGAGACACATTTTTTATACCACAAGATTATGAATGGGTATTCCGCGCAATGCAGAGCAAGAATCCATGATATTCAACTGCTTAGCGCATCACAACGTTTTGAGACATTACAAAAATTGATTCCTGATATCGAACAAATCATCACCCAGGAAAGCATTGCTTCTTATCTCGCCATCACTCCTCAATC
>JANYKP010000126.1 GCA_025358195.1 Cyclobacteriaceae bacterium | reverse complement strand
CAGCTTTAAACCGGTTGACTGAAACAGAGCTGCGGCCTTCCCGCGAAACAATTGCGGGAATAAACGCATCGATGTTTTAAGTTTCGCTAAAATAATCGTTCATAAACAAAGTGGCTGAGAGCTAAATTGATAGCTTTCAGCCACTTTTGTTTCGCCATCAAATTTTTTTATCAATCGTTTTTCGCGCGAGTAGATGTACAAAGATGGTGTTCCGATAGGGCCCATCTCACGGATAACATCGGTCACTTCCGTTCGTGCAAAAAATACGTTAGGGAGTCCGTTCAGCCGATAGGTTTCTGCAAACCGTTTAATTTCTTCTGTTCCGCTGGCAGTGATAAAATAAAGTGTGTAGTTTTTGAAAACATCCAATTGGCTGCGTATTGCTTCCGCTTCGCGCTGACAGTGATCACAGTCAGGTATGTAAAAAATCAGGATGGTTTTTCCGGCAAGGGAGTTCGCCATCAACCTTTCTCCCGAGATCATGGTAAGAGGTATCGCCGGTAATTCATTTATATCATTGCTGCCAGCAGGGCTTTCCTTTTTCGGGGTTGAACACGCGGTCACGAGCAGCATGGACCAAAAAATGACGACACTCTTCATAATCAATGCAAGAACTTTATTCCATAATATGCCAAACCGAATACGATCGCCAGGGTACCGTAGACTTTAATCACTTTGCTGCGATTCTGCACATCCTCCCACCACAACATCGCCCACGGCTTGATCAACCCGATAAACATAAAGAGTACACAGGTGATGGTGAGAAACAAGATGAGTAATTCGACGTAGTGCATGTCTCAAAGGTAAGAACTTCATGGCTTGTACTTTGCCCGTATGTCCAGAAATTGATGGTCGGCAATTTTCAAATGATGCTTGGAGCGATGCCGGGCGTACGGTACTTTTGCAGTCTTCTCTGATGGTTGTTTGAGGGCGGTTGATTTTCTTTCTCTGTATAAATCGGATAGCCTGGTACAAAACCTGGCCGAGGGGATTCGTACGTCCACTACAAAAACGTTGCGTTTGAAAGGTCTTACCGGGAGCCTTGATGCGGTAATTCTGGCAGCCGTTTACAAGAGCGTGCGCGCAAGCCACCTGGTAGTACTGGAAGATAAGGAAGAAGCTTCCTTTTTTTCCAATGACCTTCAAAATTTGTTAGGCGAAAAAGAGGTTTTTCTTTTTCCAATGTCGTACAAACGGCCATACGAGTACGATGAAACCGAAAACGCCAATGTACTCATGCGCGCCGAAGCGCTGAACCATCTAAGTGCGCATCCCGGTTCACAGATCCTCATCTCGTATCCTGAAGCGCTCTGCGAAAAAGTCATCACCAAAAAATCGCTGGCCAAGAACACATTTGTTGTTCAAACGAAAGTAAAACTTGATCGCGAGTTTTTAGAAGAATTTCTACATTCCTATGACTTTGAAAAAACAGACTTTGTGTATGAAGCCGGACAGTTTGCTGTGCGCGGCGGTATCATTGATGTGTTTTCATTTGCCCATGAACTCCCCTATCGCATTGAATTATCCGGTGACGAAGTAGATAGTATTCGCAGCTTTGATCCAGGTTCTCAACTTTCTGTGGAAACTCTTGAGAAAGTGAGCCTGATGCCCAACATTCAAACACGGCTCGTTCAGGAGGACAGGCAATCGCTCCTTGAATTCATGTCACCTTCTACCCGGCTCTGGATAAAAGACGTGCAGCTTACTGCCGATTTACTTGACAAGTGCTTTGATAAAGCAAGTCAAAGCTTTGATCGTATTGTTCGCGAAAGCGGAAGCGCTAAGCTGGCATTGGAACCCTTCCATCTTTTCGAATCAGCAGAGTCATTCTTAAAACAAATCGCTTCAGTTCCGATTATCGAATTTGGAAACCGGTTTCATTTTACGCCTGCCCAAACATTTGAATTCAGTTCTTCGACCCAGCCCTCATTCAATAAAAATTTTGAACTTCTGGCCAAGGATTTAATAGATCATCAAGTACAGGGTTATGCAAATTTTATCGCCGCGGAACAACCTCGGCAATTGGAACGCCTTCACGGAATTTTTGAAGAGATCCATCCTGACTTGAAATTTCAACCACTGGAGTTTCCATTACGTCAGGGGTTCGTGGACCGTTCGCTGAAAATAGTTTGCTATACGGATCACCAGATTTTTGAACGATACCATCGGTTTCGCGCAAAAGAAAAATTCAGCAAGTCCAAAGCGCTTACCTTTCGTGATTTACAATCGCTCCAGCCCGGTGACTTTGTCACGCACATTGATTACGGTATCTGTAAGTTCGCGGGCCTCGAAAAAAAAGAGGTCAATGGCCGGGAGCAAGAGGCCGTGCGTTTGGTTTTTCGCGATAACGATATGCTGTATGCCAGCATTCATTCGCTTCACAAAATTTCTAAATATTCAGGCAAAGAGGTCGCACCACCGGTCATCAGTAAACTGGGATCGGATGAGTGGGAAAATAAAAAGTCAAAAGTCAGAAATAAAGTCAAGGACATCGCTCGTGAGCTTATTGAACTGTATGCCAAACGAAAAACAGCACCTGGCTTTGCTTTCTCTCCAGATAGTTTCCTCCAGGCTGAACTGGAGTCTTCTTTTATTTATGAAGATACGCCCGACCAGGCGAGCGCTACCGAAGACGTGAAGAAAGACATGGAAAGTCCACATCCAATGGATCGGTTGGTCTGTGGAGATGTGGGCTTCGGAAAAACGGAAGTGGCCATACGCGCCGCCTTCAAAGCGACGGCCGATGGCAAGCAAATAGCTGTGCTCGTTCCCACCACCATCCTTGCCATGCAGCATTTCAGAACGTTCTCAGAGCGATTGTCAAGTTTTCCGGTGAAGATTGAATACGTGTCACGGTTCAAATCGGAAAAACAAATCAAAGATATCTTACGTGAAACGAAGGAGGGCAACGTTAACCTGCTGATCGGCACCCACCGCATCGTGAGCAAGGATGTTCAGTTTAAAAATCTCGGGTTGCTGGTGATCGATGAGGAACAGAAGTTTGGTGTGAAGGTGAAGGATCGGCTGAAAGAATTAAGAGTAAACATCGATGTCCTTACACTCACTGCCACGCCCATCCCGAGAACCCTGCACTTCTCACTCATGGGGGCGCGCGACCTCAGTATTATCGCTACTGCTCCGCCCAATCGACAGCCGGTAACAACCGAGCTTCACGCTTACAATGAAGAGATCATTCGCGATGCCGTAAGTCATGAGATTCGCCGGGGCGGGCAAGTTTTTTTTGTACACAATCGCGTCAGTGATATCGATAGCGTCGCGAATATTATTTATAAACTTGTACCTGACGCGCGTATTGGCATTGCCCATGGACAGATGGAAGGCGACAAGCTGGAAAAAGTAATGCTGCGTTTCATTGAAGGCGAGTACGATGTGCTCGTATCCACTAACATTATAGAATCTGGACTTGATATTCCAAATGCCAATACGATCATTATTAATCAGGCCCACATGTTTGGACTCAGCGACCTTCACCAGATGCGAGGACGAGTGGGTCGGTCCAACAAAAAAGCATTTTGCTATTTGCTCACACCTCCTGCCTCTGTTCTCACTGCTGATTCGCGGAAGCGGCTGGCGGCATTGGAAGAATTTTCTGAACTGGGTGATGGCTTCAAGGTGGCCATGCGCGACCTCGATATTCGGGGCGCTGGAAATTTGTTAGGCGCAGAACAAAGCGGCTTCATCAATGATCTCGGTTTTGACACGTATCACAAAATTCTGGATGATGCCATTCAGGAATTGAAAGAGAATGAATTTAAAGATTTGTTTGCGGAGGAACTTTCTGAAAAGGCTAGACTCATCGTCCCTGATTGTGTTATCGAAACTGATCTTGAAATTCTCATTCCAGAATATTATGTGACCAGCACCCGTGAACGGTTGCAACTTTACTCAACCCTGGATAGCATTGCCGACGAAACCACCCTTCAGCAATTCACAGGTTCACTGAGAGACCGTTTTGGAGAAATGCCCCCATCGGTAATACAATTAATCGACACCGTGCGACTTCGTTGGGCCGGTGAACAGCTTGGCTTTGAAAAAATAAGTTTAAAAAACAACAGGGTTCGGGCAACTTTTGTTACTGATAATGAAACCTATTTCAAATCCGATATTTTCGAACGCATTCTTACATTCGTAAAAACACATTCCAGACAAAGTCGCTTGAAGGACCAGGCTGGTCGACCAACCTTGTTCATAGAAAATATTGATTCAGTAGAAGGAGCCCTAAAAATCCTTGGTCCGTTAATGGACACACAGAAGCCAGTGGAAACCATTCCAAAACAGTAGGACCAATTTGCACGGACTCACCACAATACTTCCCTTATACCGCCGTTAAGGGGAAAGGCGCGAAAATTAAGAATATCCATTTTCCCACCTTCATCAGAGATTTATCAAAAAAACGCTACGTCTTGGAAAACACAGAATTATCTCTTTATATTAGCGGTTGCTTTAGTTAATAACATAGATAAAATGAAGCAGATAACAGGTCTTTTAGCGGTCGTTGGCGGCACAGTAGTAATTGCATCATGCTCCCTTATTGGCGGCAAGAAAAATGCAGAGCGAACTGCCATCAATCCTGGTCAGATGAGCACCACAACAAACCTCAAGTACAACGATGAGGAGAATGGCGGTTTCCTTGTGAAAGATTTCAAAGGTCAGCCGGATGCTCCAAATACGGTTTTTATTGAAGGAGGACGCGCCGTCATGGGTTCCTTTGAGGAGGATGTAATGTCCTATCGTGATAATGTTGAGCGTACTGTTTCTGTGGCCTCATTTTACATGGATGAAACTGAAATCGCTAACATACATTGGCTAGAATACATGCACTGGTTGGACAAGGACTCAACGCAGGAAGTTTTCCAGGCTGCTCGTCCCGACACCTTGGTGTGGGTGGGGAAATTGGCGTTTAATGACCCATATGTAGAACATTATTTGCGTTATCCCGGCTTCCGTTATTTCCCTGTTGTTGGCGTTAGCTGGACACAGGCCAATAATTATGCAAAGTGGCGCTCACATGCAGTCAACCAGCAATTATTAAAAGAATCTGGTCAGGATCTTCCTGAAGTTCCGGTCGGAGGAAGAATTCCTCTTGAGTCGGGTGTTGTCATCCCTGATTACAGGCTTCCAACAGAAGCGGAGTGGGAATATGCTGCACAAGCACTTATTGGCACGCAGTGGCTCGAAGAAATGCAAACTCACCAGCGGATTTATCCCTGGGACGGACATGCACTCCGCAATCCATACGGAAAACAAATGGGTTTCTTCTTAACAAACTTTAAGAGAGGTCGTGGTGATTATGCCGGTATTGCAGGACGTCTAAATGACGGAGCGCTTATCACTTCTTATATATACGAATTCCCTCCTAATGATTACGGTCTTTACAACATGGCAGGTAATGTTAGTGAATGGGTGATGGATGTTTATCGTCCTCTCTCCTTCCAGGATTTTGATGATCTTAACCCGATGCGTCGCGATGGGTATCTCGACGATTCAAAAGGCTACAATAACCAATATCGGCTAAATGAGAAAATAAAAGACCCTGCCAAGGCTAAAAAGCCAGTTGCAGGGAAGGATGATTGGGTAGAACGTAACCCTACAGGTTTTACATCTCTTGTGAGTGACAAGGCCAGGGTTTATAAAGGTGGAAGTTGGAAAGATGTGGCTTATTGGATGTCACCCGGTACCCGCAGGTATCTTGATCAGGATTCAGCAACAGCCACCATTGGCTTCCGTTGCGCTATGATCCGTGCCGGTTCGAACTAAAAAAAATTAATTTTAAAAAACCCTTCAGCAAAGTTGAAGGGTTTTTTTTATCCTACCCTTAGGAGTTTCAATCGCTTATTGGGCTTCTGCAATACACGCCACACTCAATTCACTGCAACCGCAGGAAATCAGATGCTGACCGCATGCCTCCAGGGTTGCGCCGGTGGTGATGACATCATCAACCAGTAATATACGTTTGCCCTGGATCGTTTTGTTTGTCTCTACGGAGAACACATCTTTTACATTTTCCCATCGCTCCGCTTTTGATTTATTTGTTTGCGTAACGGATGAATGCATTCGTACCGATATGGATTCATCCCACGGAATGTTCATGGCCAGACTTAAGCCAGCGGCAAATTTTGAACTCTGATTATATCCGCGTTGTCGCTTGCGCGAGGTGTGAAGGGGTACAGGTATGATCAAATCAAATTCCCTGTGAAATCCCGACCGCAAAAGCTCAAGGCCGTACGCCTGACCGAGCCTAACACCTACTTCCGGATGATTATTGTATTTTAGCTGGTGCAGTAAATGTTGTACGATACCGCTCTTACGGAATTTCAAAAAGGCCCAACCATATTTCAACGGCAGTCTCCCAATAAGCCTGTTCTTTATCGGATTTTCATGAAACAAATGATAATTTGTCTTTGGAAGATCGCTAAGACAAGCTGTGCACAGGATTTCCTCACCTTTCACCAACGAACCTGAACAGGCCAGGCAGTAGCGAGGGAAAAACAGTGAAATAAAATCTTCTACAACCGTATTTGTCAATAACATTTGATTTCCCCCTGCTGTAACGGGATATTTGAATCAAAATTTACATACATGGATATCGTAAAGCAATTCAATGATTACCGGGCCGCGATGAATGAAAAAATTGGGGATTCGGATAATCTTATCATTAAACGCATTTTTAACCTTGATACCAATGCATATGCGCCCGGAATTTTAGACATAAAAACCAAAGAACTTATCGGTTTGACTTGTTCGCTTGTACTTCGTTGCGATGATTGTGTGAAATATCATCTGGGAAAATGTAAGGAAGCAGGATTCAAAACTGAAGAAATAAACGAGGCGATGGGTGTAGCTACCTTAATTGGCGGTACGATTGTAATCCCCCATTTACGAAGGGCATTTGAATACTGGGAAGCCCTACACCATGTTTAAGCGCGACCTTGAATTAGAAAAAAACTGGCAATTCCTACTCCAGGAAATCGACCGAATGCTGAGGCAGAAACCGAAAGACCTGAATGGAGTACTTTTCCTCATCGGCGTCCAAGAGCTTGGAAAAGGTCATCAACTTTTTACCAAGGAGCAAAAGCAAGACCTCATGCACATCGCAATTTGCAAGGTCCTTAGTTATTCCGGCTACTACACGCTTGAGGGACTGGATAAGGATGGATGGCCGCATTGGAGAATGATAAAAAGTCTCCCCCGTTTCGACCTCCTCGAACAGGAGAAATTGTTGAAGATGCACGTACTGGAATACTTCGAAAAAGAGTTTGAGTGGACACCTCCCCACGAAAACAGTATTTCTTGAGTCCCGAAGGAATTCCTTCTTGAATTCAAAACCACCTGCTTATCTTTAAGTGATAAGTTTGGAAACTAACACCTCTTTACTTTCGTTTTCATCAAACATGGGGAACCAAGTCAAGGCCGTAGATGAAAAGATTACTTCTTTCCGCAAGAAGTATTATCTGAATTTGTTTTTAAGGGGTGCTATACTCTCGTTGTCGCTGTTGCTAGCATACTTTTTGTTGGCTACACTGATCGAGTACAATCTCTGGCTCGGCAAGGGAATTCGACTTACCCTGTTCCTTCTTTTTTTTGCTGCGGTAGGCTATTGCCTTTTTCGCTTTTTGCGAGAGCCCCTGGCTTGGTGGCTGTCAGGTAGAGGAATAGGGAAGGAGCAGAGCGCCAAAATCATTGGCCAGCAATTCCCTACTATACAGGACAAGCTTTTGAATTTTCTCCAACTTTCTTCCATTATAAACAGCCGCAGTGTTTTACTCGAAGCCAGCATTGAGCAGAAGGCTTCTGCCTTTGAGGATTTTTCTTTTGAAAGTATCATTGATCTGGGCGAGAACAAACGTTACTTGAAATACCTCGCTGTACCTTTCATACTTTTTGCCGTTATCTTTATTGTAAACCAAAAAATATTTACGCAAAGCACTGATCGAATTATCCATTTCAATCAGGAGTATTCTCCGGAGGCTCCTTTTAAATTCATTATACAAAATCAAAACCTGCTAGCATTCCCAAATGAAGATTTTGTATTGCAGGTCACGCTCAAGGGCGAAGCAATTCCGGATGCCACCTACCTTATTGCCGGCCAACAAAGGCTAAAAATGGAAACATTAAAAGGAGGAGAGTTTTCCTACACCTTTGAAAAGTTGCAACAGGATTTTGGGTTTCAAATTGAAGCAGCAGGCTTTTATTCAAGCCCATTCACCATTAAAATTGTAAGTAGACCAGAGTTGCTCAACCTGAAAGTACACCTCCAATTCCCCCCGTACATTGGCAGGCCTCAACAGGAAGTCATCAATGCGGGTAATATTGAGATTCCGGAAGGAACGAAGGTTAAATGGGTGCTCCAATCCACCAACACCCAACAGGCTTCAATTTTCTTTACATCAAATCAGGGTTCAACTGAAATGCAACATCCTGATAATCAGTTATTTGAATTGGGTAAGGTTTTTTTTAACCCAGATGAATATACGATCTCACTGGAAAATGAAAACAGTAAAAACAAGGACCGCATTTCCTATCGCATCGATGTAATCAAGGATCAGTATCCTTCTATTGTAGTCGATCTCCTTAAAGATTCTGTCCTATTCAAGTCCGTTGTACTGGCCGGAAATATTCAAGACGACTATGGTCTTTCACACCTTGACCTTCACTACCAAATCACCGGTAAAGACAAGGAAGAAAAATCAAACACTATTTCTCTCAGCATTGACCGCAATCAGCCGCAGCAGAATTTCTTTTATAATTGGATGTTGGATTCGCTTCATTTAGATGCTGGCGATCGTCTTCAATATTACCTGGAAGTCTGGGACAATGACGGCGTCCATGGACGAAAGTCAACAAAATCTGCAGCGTATCAATTCGAACTTCCAAGTGCCGAAGAATTCAAAGCCGAAATCAAACGATCTCAGTCCTCTACCGAAAGTGAAATTCAACGCAGTTTGTCCAAATCAAAATCATTGAAACAATCGATTGAAGAAGCTGAACAAAAATTGAAAGGTAAGCAGTCGCTCGATTGGCAGGATAAGAAAATGTTGGAAGACCTGATCATGCAAAAGAATAGCCTCAATCAATTGGTGGAGCAACTACAGGAGAAAAATAAATTGTTAGAAGAAAAGAAAGAAGCCTTCTCCGAACAGAATGAGCGCATCCGCGAAAAGTCTGAGCAAATTCAGAAACTCATGAATGAACTTCTGGATGATGAGACAAAAAAGCTGTTTGAAGAACTGGAAAAAATGTTAAAGGAAAATCAGGATCCTGCTCAGATTCAAAAAATGCTGGAAAAAATGGATCGTCAGGAAATCAATATTGAAAAAGAACTTGAGCGCACCCTTGAGTTATTTAAGCAACTGCAGTACGATTATAAGTTAGACCAGGCAATCGAGGAGATAAAACAACAAAAAGAAAAGCAAGAAGAAATTTTAGAGAAAACAAAAGATTTGGCAGGGGAGAAGAAGGATAAGACCCAAAATAAGGGAGATGACGACAAGGACAAAGCAAAAAACCAGCAAAAGGATAGTCAGGGGCAACAAAGCAAGGAAGAGGAGAAAAAGGAGCCAGGCAACGAACAGGACTTAGCCAACGAGCAAGAGGAATTGAAACAGCAGGCTGATGAATTCAAAAAAACAATCGATGAACTAAAGAAGTTAGGAAATGAACTCGACGAGTCGGACAACGCGCCAACGGACGAAGAAATTAATCAAGTGAAGGAGTTGGAAAAGCAAAGTAAGGAGTCTCTTGAACAGGGGAATCCTAAAAAGGCAACGGCACCGCAAAAGAAGTCAGTGGAGAAGATGCAACAAATGCAGCAGCAACTTCAAGGCATGCAAAACTCGATGGAGATGGAAATTGATCAGCAAAACCTGGAGTCATTGCGTCAGATCATTCATGGTCTTATCAAACTTTCATTTGATCAGGAATCCTTGATCAAAGATTTCAATACCATTCAACAGAGTGATCCCAAATATGTACAGCTTTCTCAAAATCAATTGAAGATCAAGGATGACTCTAAAGTGTTGGAAGACAGTCTGTTAGCTCTTGCGAAAAAGGATCCATTCATGAGCTCAGTAGTCACGCGTGAGATTGGTGAACTCAATGGCCATCTTGACAAGGCGGTGGAAAATATCAAAGAGAGAAAGAAGAGCAATGCAAGTACCGACATGCAATTTTCCATGACCAGCATTAATAATTTGGCGTTGATGCTGAACGATCACTTTGAGATGATGATGGACATGATGTCAAATGCAATGCCTTCGATGGGCAAGGGAAAGAAAAAGCAGAAGGGTCAGCAGAGTTTGGGAGAAATGCAGCAAAAGCTGAATCAACAAATCGAGCAAATCAAAAACAGTGGAAAAGGAGGAAGGCAACTTTCCGAAGATTTAGCGCGCATGGCTGCAGAGCAAGAGCGCATTCGCCGGGCACTGAGTGAGATGCAGGAGAAATTAAAGCATGACGGCGGAAAACCTTTGGGCAATGATTTACCGGGTAAAATGGAACAAACAGAACTTGATCTTGTCAATAAGCAACTGACAGAGCAGACTATTCGTAGGCAAAAAGAGATTTTGACCCGACTATTGGAGTCAGAAAAATCGATGCGTGAACAGGAATTGGATGAAGAGCGGAAAGGTGAAACTGCTAAAGATTATCAGAAAGAAATCCCTAAGGCTTTTGAAGAATATTTACGTTTAAAGGAAAAAGAGGTAGAATTACTCAAAACGATGCCCCCAAAGCTCTATCCTTACTATAAAAAAGAAGTGAGTGAGTATTTCAAACGACTTGGCAACCAGAAGTAACTGTCTATGAAGAACATCCGGATTGAGGTACCTGCTCTATCAGAGAACATCAGGATGATTGAGAGCTTTATTGACAATGCTAAGGAACAATTCCACCTGGATGATGATATCTATGGCAATATCATGATTGCCGTGACGGAGGCTGTAAATAATGCTATCAAACATGGCAGTATGAATGATTCGTCCAAGAATGTCTTGTTATCACTTTCACTGGAT
Source organism: Cyclobacteriaceae bacterium (assembly GCA_025358195.1). Taxonomy (GTDB): domain Bacteria; phylum Bacteroidota; class Bacteroidia; order Cytophagales; family Cyclobacteriaceae; genus ELB16-189. The sequence continues at coordinate 10,156 of JANYKP010000126.1, read as the reverse complement.
GAATCGACAATCAAGTTCAAGGTGGAAGACCAGGGTCCAGGATTCAACTTTCATAATTTACCAGATCCAACATCGCCTGAGAATCTTGAAAAACCAGGAGGCCGGGGCATCTTTCTCATGAAACATTTGTCTGATGAAGTTGATTTCAAGGAGGGAGGAAGAATAGTTGAATTGAGCTTTTACATGAATGCCTGATGGCAACCATCAAATTCTACTCAGAGAAAATCCGCTTCAAGCTCCCAAACCCTCGTAAAACGGCCAATTGGCTCAAAAATGTGTGCTTACGGGAAAATCACAAACTGGACTCACTGACTTATATTTTTTGTTCTGATGAGTACCTGAGGGTAATGAACAAACAGTATCTCAACCATTCCACTTATACCGATATTCTTTCTTTCGATTACTCGGATGGCAGAAAAATCCTAGGGGAAATATATATCAGCATACCAAGAGTAAGAGAGAATGCCAAAAGCTTTCAGCAATCATTCAATGTAGAACTAAGGAGAGTAATCATCCACGGACTTCTGCACTTTATGGGGTACAATGACAAACATTCGAGGCAAAAAGCTCAAATGCGAAGGAAAGAAGAAGCTTGCCTATCTTTGTGGAAATAAGTTTAACGTGGTAACTCAGTCCATCAACGGATGGGAACTGTTTCACGTGAAACGCACTTTTAAATCCATGTTTCCTGAATACGATGTAATTGTTGTGGGTGCCGGCCATGCTGGATGCGAAGCTGCGGCAGCGGCTGCCAATATGGGCTCAAAAGTTCTATTGGTGACTATGAATATGACCACCATAGGACAAATGTCCTGTAATCCCGCTATGGGGGGAGTTGCAAAGGGGCAAATAGTGCGTGAAATAGATTCGCTGGGTGGATACTCGGGTATTGTTTCAGACAAATCAATGATTCAGTTCCGGATGCTTAACCGCTCAAAAGGACCTGCTATGTGGAGCCCTAGAACTCAAAACGACCGGATGCGTTTTTCAGAAGAATGGAGACAAATGCTGGAAAAAACACCCCGTCTGGATTTCTGGCAAGAAATGGTTGCTGGAATTATTGTTACTGAAAATAAGGTAGAAGGAATAATAACTGCTCTTGGAATTCGAATCAAGGCTAAGTCCGTAGTATTGACAAACGGAACGTTCCTCAACGGCAAAATTCACATTGGAGAAAAGAACTTTGGCGGAGGAAGAACTGCAGAAAAAGCGGCAACGGGACTCACAGAAGATCTTATCAAATTAGGCTTTGAATCGGGGAGAATGAAGACGGGAACCCCGCCAAGGGTAGATGGTCGTTCGCTTGATTACTCTAAAATGGAAGAGCAGAAAGGCGATGAAGATCCAGGAAAGTTTTCATTCCTGTCTTCAACCCAAGCACCTCAAACGCAACTTAGTTGTTGGATAACCTATACCAATGAATCTGTTCATGCTGAGTTGGAAAAGGGTTTTGACAGGTCTCCTATGTTTCAGGGAAGAATCCAAGGACTTGGCCCACGCTACTGTCCTTCAATTGAAGATAAGATCAACCGTTTTGCTGAAAGAGACCGCCACCAAATATTTGTAGAACCGGAAGGTTGGAATACCATAGAAATATACGTGAATGGGTTCTCAACCTCGTTGCCCGAAGATGTTCAGCACAAGGCCTTGACCAAAATACCGGGCTTTGAAAATGCTCGGATGTTCAGGCCAGGGTACGCAATTGAGTATGATTACTTTCCTCCTACTCAACTAAAACTCACTCTTGAGACACAACTAATTGATAATCTGTACTTTGCGGGTCAAATAAATGGCACAACCGGTTATGAAGAAGCAGCTTGTCAGGGACTCATGGCCGGAATAAATGCACACAACAAAGTATATTCCAAGGAGCCATTTATATTGAAACGATCTGAGGCTTATATCGGCGTACTCATTGACGATCTTGTAAATAAGGGCACCCTTGAGCCATACAGAATGTTCACATCCCGGGCGGAATACAGAATTCTCCTCCGCCAGGATAATGCAGATTTGCGCCTCACAGCAAAAGGGCATGCTATCGGTCTCGCAAATGACGAACGTTTGCGTGCGGTAAATGAGAAAAAGGCTGCATTAAAAAATATTCTACATGAATTCTCATTCACCAAAGTTGGGCCTGAACAAATCAATGAAAGCCTTACCCGTATCAACTCATCCCCTATCAAGGAAAAAAATTCTGTTGCCAACTTATTGAAGAGACCCGAAATCGGTGTGAACGAAGTGCGTGAACTCCACCCTTCTCTAGCCGCATTGATTTCCAAATTCTCAAAGGAAGTCGCCGAACAGGCAGAGATTGTAGTGAAATACGAACCTTATATTGATCGTGAACAAAAGATGGCAGACAAAATTGAAAGCCTTGACAACTACCGGATACAATCCGATTTTGATTACGACCGTGTTAAGGCCCTGTCATCCGAAGCAAGGGAAAAGCTAAAAAAGCAACGGCCCACTACCATCGGACAAATGTCTCGTATGAGTGGCGTGTCTCCCGCAGATGTATCCATTATGACCGTTTACCTGGGCAAGTAATGTCACTTGAAAGAGTCGCGCAGTGTCCGATCTGTACAGGTGCTTCATTTCAACCTTTCCTAACTTGTAAAGACTACACTACCACTGGTGAATTGTTTCATGTGGAACAATGTATCACCTGTGGTATGATCTTAACCAATCCACGACCCGCACAAGAAACCGCAGACATCTATTATCAAGCTACCAACTACATATCACATACATCGGCTGCTAGCGGAATTATCGATTATATATACTTGATATTCAGAAGGTTAACACTCCGATGGAAGCTTAGGCTCATTCAGCCTTACCTTCAGGGAAACCTACTCCTTGATGTTGGCTGCGGCACTGGCCATTTTCTTAAACATTGCAAACACGCCGGTGTTGAAATCTACGGAGTAGAACCATCGCCAGAAGCAAGAGTCATTGCAACCCGGCACAACCTTAACGTCGTTGAAAAATTGGAAAAACTTCCCTACATAAAGTTTAACGTTATCACCTTATGGCACGTACTCGAGCACATCTATGACTTGAAAGGAACCCTTGAGGAACTTAAGAACCGCTTGGCAGAAAATGGCATTATTTTTATTGCAGTCCCTAATTGGCAATCATTCGATTCAGTCTACTACAAAGATCAGTGGGCGGGCTACGATGTACCACGTCACGTTTGGCACTTTTCAAAAACGACCATGGCTCTTCTCTTGAAAAATGCCGGATTGAAAATAAAAAAAATTATTCCAATGAAGCTGGATGCATATTACGTAAGCTTACTTAGCAAAAAATATGCGCTAAATGGAAACCTATCCCTCGTTCACACTCTCCATGCAATCACTCTTGGTTACCGGTCTAATCGAAAGGGGCGAAGGGAAATGAACTACTCCAGCCTGATCTACCTCGTCCAGAAATGAAAAACACGCTTTCAATTCTGCTGTGCTTTACGCTGTTACTTCTGGGATGTGCCAGCATTACAACTCCCTCAGGAGGACCAAAGGATTTGAAACCGCCACTACTTATTAAATCAATCCCATCACCTAATCAAACGAACTTTAAGGGTAAAACAGTAGAATTGGTATTTAATGAATATGTTAAACTAAACAATCCCAAAGAAGAGATCATTATTAGTCCATCCCCTGGAAAAAATATAGAAATTAAGTCCAATGGACCGAAGGTGACTATCACACCAAAAGACAATTGGAAAGATAGCACAACCTACAGCATCGTATTGCGAGAAGGTGTTCAAGATATAACAGAGAGCAATAGCCCAATCACTCTAAAAATTGCTTTCAGCACCGGCCCTAACATTGATTCACTGAATATGTCAGGCACCATCAAAGACCTGCTATTGGGCACGCCTGCCGATAAAATAACCGTAGCCCTCTACTCTCCGGATACCTTCAATATCTTTTCTCACACCCCAAGCTATTTTACAAAAACGGATAAGAAGGGGAAGTACAAGCTGGAGAATATCAAAGAAGGAAGATATGGCATTTACGCTTTTGACGACAAGAACAAAAATCTAAAAGTAGAAAGCCGGACGGAACGTTACGGTTTTTTAGCCGGCAAAATCCACTTAGAGAATCCAAAAGACTCGGTTGATATCGGGTTGATCATGATGGATTCACGGCCATTAAAAATAACAGCGATTCGAAATGTTGGCACTATTACCCGCCTTCGGTTCAACAAATACATTACTGACTACTCTATACAATCAGAAAAAGATATCACGCATGCTTTCGGTGATAACCAAACGGAAATAATTATTTGGAACCCGACCACTATTGGCGACAGTCTGCAACTTCACTTAATCGCAAGCGACAGTATTCAAACTGAAGCAGATTCAAGTTTCTACATCAAAAAAACCGACATCAAACCCATAAAAGAAAACCTTAAATGGTCACTGGGAACACCATCCGTCGATGCTGAAACGGGTACATTCAAAACGGTCATGAAATTCAACAAACCCCTCATCACCCTCAACTTCGACAGTTTATTTATTCAACTTGACACCACCCGCACGATCCCTATTGTTAAAGAAGATATTTCAATCGATGAGCGTCGCAAAGAAATTGCACTTTCGAAAATTCTCGACAAGCAATTATTTACAGGTGATAAAGATCCTCGACTAACATTAAAGGCGGGAAAGGGATTTGTTTATTCCATTGAAAAAGACACCAGTAAATCTATGTCCACACCCATTCCCATCCTCTGGCCGGAAGATACGGGGGTACTTCTAACACAGGTTATTACGCGGGAAAAAAACTATGTTATCCAATTGCTCAACAAGGATGGTAAAATAGTCAGCAGCGTCCAAAATTCGACCAAACACACCTTTAAGAATCTGCCTCCAGCTGAGTACGCAATCCGAATAATATTGGATACTAATAAAAACGGAAAATGGGATCCAGGAAATATCGTCAAGGGGGAGGAACCCGAAAAGGTCATCTTTTATATAGCCACGAATGGCAAACAGAACTTCCCAATGAGAGCCAATTGGGAATATGGCCCGTTGATACTACGGTTCTGATAACTTGTGGATAAATTCGAACAACTTTCAAACTGAACCGTAAATTTTAGAGAATTCAATGTTTGGTGAGCGTTGCTCCGCACTTGGTACTGGATGGAATGTAGTTATTAACACCTTGAAAATTGTTGAAAAGGTTTTGCACAATACTCAGAAATGTTCAGAACTCACCCTTCTGGCACAAACTAAACTCCGTTGGCCTGCGTTACTTAACAAATTCATTCACAATCGTCCTACATTCCAATACTTAATGCTATCATCCACAAATGCACAATACTTATTATTATAACTCTTTATTTTTAAAATATAGTAATATAATACTACCGTGTGTATTGTGGGTAGGACTGTGTTTTGCCGCGCAGGCCCAGGAATCAGAAATACGAATTGCGAACGAGTATTTTTTGAAGGGCGAAAAGGAAAAAGCATTCTCGATGTATCAGTCGCTTTCAAAAAATATCGATAATGTTCCCTTCATTCACAACAATTATCTCAGTCTGCTTTTGGATATGGCAAAGTTTAAGGAGGCAGAGGACTACGTTGAGAAAGTTTTGCGAAAAGTGGATGACCGGGTTTCCTATCGCGTCGATCTGGGTTTGGTATATATCCGCGCCGGGGATATACCAAGGGCAGACAAGTACATCAAGATGCTTGTAAAAAACGCATTGCCGGATGTCTATCGCACAAAATCTATATCCGATTACCTGTCAGCGCATAACCTGCCTGACTATGCTGTGTGGACCCTGCAAGAACTTCGACAATCACTTGGTAACCCAACTGCTTTTACCCTGGAGATGGCCAATCTCAATCGCATGCAGGGTAAGCGCGATGAAATGGTGCAGGAGTATCTCAACTACGTTACGCAATCTCCTTCCAATCTCAACTACGTAAAAAATCTTCTGCAACTTTTCCTCAACAAACCCGATGAACTTGAAAGTCTTGAGAGAATGCTTTACGTTAAAGTTCAGCAATTTCCGGATTCGGAAGTTTTCTCCGATTTGCTGATTTGGGTCAACTTGCAACAGAAGAATTTTTATGGCGCCTTCATCCAGTCGCGCGCGTATGACAAGCGTTTCCGAAAAGAAACATCCAAGACACTGGAAATTGCCCAGATCGCACTGAACAATAAGGATTATGAAAGTGCGGACAAGAGCTTTTCCTATGTCATTAAGGAATTTGCCAACACGGATAACTACCTGCCTGCCCGGCTCGGACTTATCCGTGCGCGCGAAGCAAAGGTGAAACAGAGTTTTCCCGTAAACAGTGATTCCGTACGCTATCTCACAAAAGAGTATCAATCGTTTATTAACCGTTATCCGGATAATGCCAACAGTTATGAAGCGTCACTGAATGAGGCGTTGCTCCATGCTTACTATATGGACGAAAAAGATTCAGCTATTAATAAGCTCATAGTCCTTGTTAACCATCCTCGCGTAGCGGCCTATCTGAAAGCAAAAGCGAAACTTGAGTTGGGCGATATTTATTTGCTGAAAGATGAACCCTGGGAAGCCACCCTTTTTTATTCACAAGTTGAGAAGAATCAGCGCGATGCACCACTAGGTTACGAGGCCAAATTGCGTAACGCCAAACTGTCGTATTACAAGGGAGATTTTAGACTGGCACAAGAACACCTTGATATTTTGAAGCAGGCTACCACCCGTGAGATTGCGAATGATGCCATGGACCTAAGTATGCGCATCAAAGAGAATACCGCCTTCGATTCAACGGGAGCCGCTCTCAAGGAATATGCAGCGATAGAATTACTGTTGGTTCAAAACAAGAATGACGAGGCGCTTCAACGCTTGAGGACCTTCACGATCTCAGGAAAAGTTAAAATGAGCAAGGAAGAAGCGTTCTTGAGAAATTTGAAGCCCAATGGCAAAGTAGTTGATGATTCTGTCTGGGTAGAAATCGAATCTCAGATAACTACAGCTATAAAAGATGATGTATACTGGCTGGAAGCCAATTTAAGGATGAAGCGAGGGGAATTTGATCAATCAATCATACTTCTTGAAAGAATTATTAACGAATTTGGAACGGATATTCTCGCGGATGATGCCTATTTCACAGAGGGAGATATTTATGAACGTTACCTGAAAAACAAGGATAAAGCAATGGAAATTTACCGAACGTTTCTTGACAAGTACCCTGGAAGCGTGTATGCTGCAGAAGCAAGAAAGCGGTATCGGACTTTGCGTGGGGATTTTCAGCCAGATAAGATCGCGAACTAAACCGCTCATTTGTTGCGCGGCAATCGTTTCTACAACGATCCTCCAATTTCTCTAACTAAATTTCATCAATAATTTTTACTTTGGCGGAATAACCCATCCGTTATGAAACAAATTTTGTTGATCCTTCTTTCCCTCATCACAATTCAAGGCGCTGGCCAAATCAAAGTGTTGGTTGGCGGCACACTCATTGATGGTTTTGGCGGTAAGCCATTGCAAAACAGCGTCGTCATCATTGAAGGGGAACGCATAAAGGCGATTGGCCAGGTAGGCCAGCTTGAAATTCCGAAAGGCGCAGAAATTATTTCTACTGAAGGCATGAGTGTACTACCAGGGCTTTGGGACATGCACGTCCATTTGTATATCAACGGGCACAGTGACTACACGCATTGGGACAAAACCTATCTCAAGTCTTCTAAAGACATTATCATGCCGGCATCAGCACATCAACTCTTAATGGCGGGAGTAACAAGTGCCCGCGATTTGGGTGGTCCGCTGGAGGCGAGTTTGGCGGTCCGCGACCGGATCAACAAAGGTGAAATTCCTGGACCAACGATGTACATGTCTGGACCATTTATTCAACATACCCCTTATCCTGGAACCGATGCTTTTCGCTGGGGCGTAACAGGTGAAGCGGATGCTCGGGCAAAAGTAAAACAATTGGCAAAAGCAGGAGTGAATTGCATCAAACTGATCGATCAAGACCAAATGACGATACAAGAGGTAATGGCGGTTGTCGATGAGGCTCACAAGAATGGATTAAAGGTAGTGGGGCACTCACACCGACCGGAGGAGATCCGAAGAGGGATAAAAGCAGGAGTGGATTGCTTTGAACACACAGGTCTGGCCGCTGCCCCGGAGTATCCGGATGATATTATTGCAATGATCAAAGAACGGACCGCGCAAATGAGCCTGGGTCCGCTTTTCTGGACGCCAACGGTGGAAGGCCTTTACAATTTTGAGTATGTACGGGATAATCCAGAAAACCTGGATAACGATTCATGGCACCTGGACCTGCCAGACTCCATTGTAAAAGACATTAAACATTCTATCAGAAAGCCCGGGCAGTTATCCTATTTCCAACTTAATCCTATCCGGAAACCAACACTTGAAAAAAAAGTAAAACAATTGAAAGAAGCAGGAGTCGTGTTGCTCATCGGCACCGACAGTGGTATCCCAATGAAGTTTCATAGCCAAAGTACCTGGAACGAACTTGATGTGTGGGTGAATAAAATGGGATTTGATCCGATGTACACCATCCGGGCAGCTACCTATTGGCCATCGGTGGCAATGGGTGTTGATAAAGATTTTGGAACCGTGAGTGAAGGAAAGTATGCAGACATCATTGCAGTAAAGGGTGACGTTCTCCGGTATATGGATTTACTGCAAAATGTTGGTATGGTAATCAAGAAAGGGAAGCGGTATAAATAGTTTTCAAAAAATCTTTGTTTATCTGGCAGAGGAAACCCATGAACATTTTACAATCATAGTTTAACAACCGCATGAAACGAATTTTTCTGTTTTTCCTGGTAGGTCTTTTAATTCTTGTCTCCGTCTTGCTATTCAACACATTTCGATTTAAATCAAAACAACTTTCAATCGAATCCAATCCGTCTCCGGAAGTATCCACAGCCTCCCTTCAGCATTTTCAGGAAGCAATCAGATTCAAAACAATTTCAAACAGCGACTCTTCGCTTTTTGACTCGGCGCAATTTTTTGACTTTCACAAATTTCTAAAGAAAACCTACCCCACAGTTCATTCCCGAATGTCCCGGGAGATTGTAGCCAACTACAGTTTGCTTTACAAATGGGAAGGAAAAAACCCCGGATTGAACCCAATCGTCCTGATGGCTCATCAGGATGTAGTGCCCATTGAAGAAGCGACCAGGGCGATGTGGTTAGTAGATCCTTTTGCGGGAGAGTTAAAAGACAATTTCATTTGGGGCAGGGGAACTGCGGATGATAAAGTCAACCTGATCAGTATCATGGAAGCGGCTGAGAAATTGTTAGCTGAAAACTACCAGCCCGAACGAACAATCTATTTAGCGTTCGGACACGATGAAGAACTTGGGGGTACAGGTGCCCAGGCAATTGTTGCTTTGATGAAGTCAAGAAATATCGCACCCGAAATGGTTTTGGACGAAGGTGGCATTATTACGAAAGAGAAAGTACCCGGCATGACGAAACCGGTAGCACTGATTGGCACTTCGGAAAAGGGATACCTTTCCCTGCAATTAACAGCAGAAAAGAGTGGTGGTCACTCCTCGATGCCCGAATCGGAGACTTCCATCGACATTCTTGCAAAGGCACTGATCAAACTTCGCGAACACCCATTCGATCCTGGATTCTCTCCATCTACACAAGGCTTTATGGAGCATATTGGACCTGAGATGCCATTTTTAAAAAAAATAATCTTTGCGAACCGATGGCTCTTCAAATCTATCATCATTGGTATCTATGAAAAAAGCGGATCCGGCAATGCCCTTGTACGCACAACCATTGCACCCACCATTCTGCAGGCAGGCGTGAAAGATAACGTGATACCCACGATCGCTCAGGCGACGGTTAACTTCCGTCTTCTGCCAGGGGACAGCTCCTCCGGCGTGATGGAGCGCGTGAAAAAAGTAATCGATGACGAGCGTGTCACCGTTTCGGCATTCAATAATTTTAAAGGAGAACCAAGCTCCATTACTTCCGAAGATAGCTTTGCTTATAAAAAGACTGATGAGATAGCGAAGAAAACTTTTCCCAATACCGTCACGACTCCCTTTCTTATGATCGGCGGAACGGACTCTCGTCACTTTAGTGAAATATCGAGCGGCATTATTAAATTCAGTCCCATCACCGATCCGGTTGGCTTTCATGGTATTGATGAACGTGTGAG